>CAZDLH010000253.1:0-4677 GCA_964505925.1 uncultured Burkholderiales bacterium | reverse complement strand
GGGAGGCGGCGGCGAACACCGTGAGCCGGACCTTTGGCCCCTGGGCACGGGCGGCACAGCCGAGCCCCCCGGCGCTGACTAACAGCGCCAGGGCGGCCAGCCCGGCGTACAGTAGGTATCGGCGGCGACACACCATCTGCGGCATCTACCACGGGAGGGTGCCGATCTCCTCACCGAGCGCTCCCGCCGGCGCGCTCCCGGTAGGAATGTCCCGCTCTGCGGGGGGGCGGCTGAGAGGAAAAAACGGTCTACTCGAGGCCACAGAGGAGGGGGCGAGGTGGATACGGAAAGCTTGGCTCGCATGGCGCTTGCGCCCTTTAGGAGTAAGGTTTTATGAGTTTTCGCGAGCTACTGGCTCCAGTCGTTGAAGAGATCGCCAACCGCTGGGGTTTTTTTGAGCTGCGGTTCGTAGATCTGAGCAGACCCATCGTCTGGCCCAACGAAGGAACCGTCGGACTGTCCCTCTTCGATCAGCCCCTCACCCTCGAAGAGGTGGCCCTTCACCTCGACCGGCCCGGACTAGAGACGGCCGCCGAAGGCCTGGTCTTCCCGCTGTGGGTCGACCAGAACGACCTGCCGCAGTGGCGAGCTAGCCTCCGGTCGCTGTTCTATCTGTTGGCCCAGGAGAACCCCCGGCTTCTGGGATACGTGGAGTCGCGCTCTTGGAACCGCCCGCGCACCCCGGACCGGCCCTTCGAGGAGGCGCTGAGCCTGTCCCAGCACTTTCTGGACCGGACCTACCGCGACGAGTTTCTGGTCCGCGAGAAGAAGCCGCTGGTGGCCGATATGCGCCGCAGCCGGCGCAACAGCCTGGCCTCTGTGGATTCGGCCGACGGTATGCCGACGGTGCTGCTGCTGGACGCCTCGTCTCAGATCGCCTCGCACCTTTTAGGCTTCAACGGCACTCCGCTGCGCGGCGTGACGCGGCATCCGGAGAGCTTCCAGAACCCCGACTATCGGGACTGCCCGATCCCGGCCGAGGGGGCCTTGCGCTCGCTCTTGCTGCGGGCGGCGCCGGAGGGTCTCGAGCAGGTGGTGTGGTGCAACTCGGGTACCGAAGCTTGGGAGAAGGCGCTCTATCTAGCGCAGCGCAAGTTCCCCGAGAAGGGTCGGCGCTGCGTCTGCTTCAAGGGCTCGTTCCACGGCCGCTCGCTGCTGTCGCTCTTTTCGTCTTGGAACCCCAGCAAGCGGCTGCCGTTTCAGCTCGAGGGGTTCGAAACGCTGTGGGCCGAGTTCCCCGAAGACAAGGAGCCGCACCTGCCGAAGACCGCGGCTCCCGACTGGCTAGCGCTGTGGGGCTCGGCGGCCTTGGCCGACTTCGCGCCGCCGGAGGTCGACCCCACCGAGGACCCGCTGCTGGCCGCAGAAGTGAGCTCGCTTCTGCAGGTGCGGGAGCTCATCGCCGGCGGCGAGGTGTGCGCGGTCTCGCTGGAGCCGATGCAGTGCGAGGGCGGCGATCGCTACGGTAGCGCTCGCTTTTTTCAGACGCTTCGCGTGCTGACCCACGCCTTCGGGGTGGCCCTGATCTTCGACGAGGTGCAGACCGCCTTCGGCTTGGGCGGACCGATGCTCTGGTCGAGCCTGTTCGACCTCAAGGACAGCTCGGGACGCCCGATGTCGCCGGACTTCATCACGCTGGCCAAGAAGTGCCAGGTGGGCGCGGTGCTGTCGTCGGTCCCGGACCCTCATCCCACCTCGGCCCACGCCGCCTCTTTTCTCCGGGGTTACATCAATGCGAGTTCGGTGAACCCTAGGGCGCTGACCGACCTGGGCAACGAGATGCGGCGACGCCTCTTCGAGTTGGCCGAGCGGTACCCGATGATCTCCTGGCCTAGGGCCCAGGGGCTGGCTTTCGCCTTCGACATGCCCGACGCCGAGCACGCCAACAACTTCGTGAACCAGCGCTTCTACCACGGTTTTATGGTCTATATCGCTGGCGAGAAGACGCTGCGCTTCCGGGTGCAGTACGCCACCCGGGAGGCGGACCTCCAGGCCATCTTCGCTGCCATCGAGGCCTCTTTGACCCACCTAGAGCAGCACGGCCCCGGTAAGCTTCCCGAGCGCTTCGAGCACCACTGGGGCGTCGAGGAAGCGCCGCCTCACCCGGTGCCCGAGAGCTTCGAAGATCTCGAGGCGACCGACTGGGCCGAGGTTCTGCGCTGGTACGCCGAGCTACCGGTAGAGCGCGCTTCGGAGCTCGCCGAACTGCTCGAGCCGGAGCCCGAAGAGGCGTTCCCTGCGCTGCACCGGGCCGGACGGCTGACGTGGCTCGAGTTCCTGCGCTATATGGCCTCGCGTCGGGCGGTCACCATCCGCACCTTGACGGCCGAGAACTGGGACCAGTACAGCCGATCGATCATGGAGCTCGAGGAGTCGATCTACGAACCGGCGCGGGTGGACGACGAGGAGTTTCTCCGGGCCGCCGTGGAGGCCCCGGGCTCGATCGCTGCGGTGGGGCTCAAGGGCGACCGAGTGATGGGCTTTTACATCTCGACTCCGCTGGAGCTGGTCGCCGAGGTGCGCGGACCGCACGACGACCCGGATCGGGGAGCCGGCACTCATCTCTACTCCGCCGATCTTTTGGTGGACCCGACCCAGCGCGGCCAGGGTCTCGGGCTGCGTCTGAAGCGACGGCAGCTCCTGCGCGCTCGGGAGGCGGGCTATCGGGGGATCAAGAGTCGAAACCGGGTGGACACCACCCAGGCTATGACCGCGATCAACTTGTCGTACGGAGCCATCGAGGAGCAGTACTTCGAGCGCGACTACGGCGATGAACAGGCGCCGTGCTGCTACCTGAACAGCCCGCTTGTCGAGCGGGTCGTGCCCGAGCTGGTCTACTCTAGTGGGGTGGAGAGCCCCACCGGCGGTCTGCTCGCCCCCGAAGCCTGGGCCGAGTGGGACCTGGCGGCGGTGAACAAGAACAGCCTGTGCAACTGGTGGACCCCGAACATGACCCGTTACGTGGAGTGGCTGCGCTCGGTGGCGCCGCTGAACCACCTCTATCTGGCCTCGGGCCGCGACGAAGCGGTGGATAAGCTGATCAAACTGCTGATCTTCAAGCGCAAAGGGGCCCAGGTCATGGTCAGCTTCGAGGGCAGCTTTTGGGGCGCCTCGACGGCCGCTGCCCGGAGCCTATCGGACCCCAGCTTCGGGACCTACTTCCCCTGGATCCACCTGCCGTACCCCTACCAGGTCGGAGACCCGTTCGCCGGTCTCGAGGACCCGCTGACCCCGGCCGAAGAGGAGTGCGCTGGGCGGCTCAAGGAGATCCTCGACGAGCGAGCCGAGAGCCTGCTCGGGGTGGCCGTGGAGCCGGTGCAGCAGCTGACCGGTCGCCGTCTGGCGGTGCGCTTCTTGAGGAAGTTGCGCGCGCTCTGCGATGAGGCCGGGGTGCCGCTGGTGATGAACGAGTCGGCCAGTTGGGCTTACCGGGGCAGCCGGGAGCTGTTCTACTGCCAGGCCACCGGGGTGGTGCCCGACGCGCTGACCTTCTTCGCCGGAGGGCAGCTCGGACAGGTGTTGGTCAACGACGAGTACTTCATCGCCCAGCCGCTGATGATGATCTCGACTTGGGACGGCGACGAACTCTCCTGCCTACGGCTGCGGGAGCAGGTACGGATGCTGACCGCCTACCGAGACGATCCCCGCCTGCTGGAGCTGGACCGTCTGGTGGGTGAAAACGGCGACACCTACCGAGGCAGCGGGCGCCTGTACGGGCACCCGGAGCTGCGAACGGCAGCCGCGCTCGACGGGGAGGAGCGCTTGCTCTTTTGTCCGATGAACCGGATCGACGAAGGCTGGGAGGAGCTCGAGCGCGCTCTGTCTCAGCGTATGGAGAAGGAAGGTGCGCTGTGAGTCAGAGCCCAACTGCGTTGAAGCCTGAATATCGAGGAGTCTATATCGACGGGGACTGGCGGGAGCCGGTGGATGGCGGCGAGCCTTTTCAGACCGAGAACCCTTTCACCGGGCAGGCGGTGCTCACCGTGGAGCCGTCCGGGCCGGGCCAGGTTCGCCGAGCGGTGGAGGCGGCCCACCGCGCCTTCCTAGAGTGGCGCGCCGTACCCTTCGAGGGCCGCCGGGAGGCGCTACTGCGCTTTCGGGTAGAGCTGGTGAAGCGCGAAAAGGAGCTAGCTCAAGCGATCACAGCCGAGATGGGCAAGGTGATCGGTGAGGCCCGGAGCGAGGCGAAAGCGTGCGTCGGCAAGATCGATGTGACCTTGGGGGAGGCCGCCGAGCGGGTAGCCGACCGCCACCCCGAAGGGCTCGACGGGGCCTTCTACACCTACCGCCCCCACGGGGTGATGGCGGTGATCGGTCCCTACAACTTCCCCATCCATCTAGCCAACGGGCACATCATCGCGGCTTTGATGACCGGCAACAGCGTGGTCTTTAAGCCCAGCTCGGTGACCCCCTGGGTGGCTCAGATCTATACCGAAGCGCTGCACGAAGCCGGCTTCCCGCCGGGGGTGTTCAACCTCTTACCGATGACCCGGCAAGCCGGCGACGCCCTGGTGACCCACCCGCTGGTGCGGGGGATCCTGTTCACCGGCTCGTGGCCCGTGGGGCTCCACTTTAAGCGCCTGACTCTAGAAGACCCGCACAAGCTCTTGGCCCTCGAGATGGGCGGGAAGAACGCGGTCATCGTCGCCGATGATGCCCATCTGGAGCAGGTTCTAG
>CAZDLH010000252.1:0-4692 GCA_964505925.1 uncultured Burkholderiales bacterium | reverse complement strand
GACCTCGGAAAATGAGATGTCCGGCTTCACCATCGGTGATCCGATCGGCGACCATGGCCCTCGAAGCGTTCAGCGAACCTGGGGCCATCGAGCGAGGAACCAACGACCATGAGGTCTGGGGCGGAGAGGTGCGTACGATGGGGGCCGTGGCCGCAGCCGGGGTCGGCTTCGGCTCCACCTTAACGGCGGGCTTGGAAACGACCGTGGTGCTCTGCGCCGGTTTCGGATCGACCCGAACGGTGGGCTTCTGAGCTACCGGCTGAGGCTGGACGGGCTGCGGTTCGGCGGCCGCGGGCGGCTGAGCCTGAATCTGGTATACGTAAGTAGGCGCGTAGGTCAAGTTCACCGCACCGGCCTGGTGCCCATAGAGCACCGCTGCCTGGTTATAGTTCTGAGGCATCCCGACCCCATAGCCGCCCATCATGGGAGCCATCCCCTGCTGATACGGTGAAGACACCCCACCGTAGTGCGCCATCATCTGACCGGTCTGGAAAGCCGGCTGGTAGGCAGGGTAGTGACCGCTCATCTGCTGGTACCCCTGCTGGTAGACCGAGAGGTCTCCACCGAACTGTAGCTGGGAGAGCGAGTGCCCGTAGCTCTGCTGAACCCCAGCGTTGGGAACCGCCGAGTACTGGACCCCTTGATTGCCGAAATTGTAACCAGCTTGAGCCTGGTAGAGCCCAGCGGAGGTCGCGGGCATATAGGAGTAACCGTTCTGACTATAGCCGTTTCCAAAGTAGTGATTCATGGACCCGACGGTCTGGGCGCTCGGCCCACCGCTCAGTGAACCGAACTGACCGGCCCCGAAGGTGCTTCGAAATCCGGGGTTTGAAACTTCATTCCCGAAACCGGGATGGGGATGAGCTGGCTTGACGACACTACCGAGCAGCCCGGAAAGAAGGGTGAAGCCTAGGCCGAACATCCCTCCCCCTCCGAAACTCGAACCGAGAAGCCCAAGTGCGGGCAGAATCCCTACAGAACCAAACATATATATCCTCCTGAAGCTATCCCATTCTACTCTATGTCCTTCCGAAGAAGCGACATGCGGCGTGTTAACTTTTTGTGAACTCAGACTAGTCCCTTAGACCTACTCTAGAGCCTCCATTCGTACGGTATGGAGAGGTACCCACCCTGAAAACAAGAAACACCCACCGATATGCGAGAAAGACAGGAAGAGTTGGTCCAGACCCAACGCCAGCACCTCGAGTCTCTCAGAGAGAAGGCGTTGGCCATCGTCCGAGACGCGACCTACCCTTACGACGAACAGACCAACGAAGCTCTACGCGGGCTCGCCATCTGGATTCAGCAAAGAGCTCAGCGCTACTCGGGGGATCAACTGCACGGCACCAAGGTCTCTTTGACCCGGCTACGGCTCCTGGGACTTCAGCTCGAAAAGATCCTCGAACTCCTGGGCACCGGGGTCCGAGCCGAGGAGGAGTCGCAGCTGTGCTCTAGACTCGAAGAGATCCTGACGAGCCAACAGCAGCGCGACCTCTACGACGATATGATCTCCTGTCTACGGGAGCTGTCCGCGCTTTCGATCGAACGAGGGCAAGGCCGCCAAGCGGTGCTCTACAACGAAATGGCGGGTCGATTGGAAACCCGACTCGAGTGCGGCCACCTGAGCCTCGACGACCTCGAACAGCGAAGGCAAGACGAAACGCTCTATCGAGAGTTTCGCGAAAAACTCGTCCAGCTCAAGGCTACAACTTAAGAGCCAGAGCTCCGGTCCTAAACTCGCCTAGAGATGAGCGAACGCCCGGTCATGCCCGCCGGCTGTTCCACTGCAAGGAGCTCCAAGATAGTGGGCGCAACGTCGGCTAAGACCCCACCCTCCCGGAGAGCGAGCACCCCGTGGACCCCTCCTATTACGAACGGGACGGGATTCGTGGTATGCGCGGTGTGCGGCTCGCCGTTTTCGTCTCTCATCTGCTCGGCGTTGCCGTGGTCGGCCACGACCAGGTAGATACCTCCGCGCTCCTCGATCGCTTTCTGTACCTCTTGCAGCCCCCTATCCGAGGCCTCGCACGCCAAGATCGCAGCTTTCAGATCTCCCGTGTGGCCTACCATATCCGGGTTAGCGAAGTTGATGAGCACAAAGTCGTCGAGTCCCTGCCGTATCCTCTCGGCCGTTCGGCGCGCCAACTCCGGCGCGCTCATCTCGGGTTGGAGATCGTAGGTCGCCACCTGCGGGGACGGCACCATATCGCGGGACTCCCCTGGATACGGCTGCTCTCGCGTGGCGTTGAAAAAGAAGGTCACGTGGGGATACTTCTCGGTCTCGGCGGTATGGTACTGAGTCAGGCCCTCGTCGGAGAGGACCTCGGCTAGCGGCCGCTCGATAGCCGGTAGAGCGAAGGCGTACGGCAACTCCCAGGCGGCGTCGTACTCCATCAGTGAGCAGTAGTTCAACCCCTCGGCTCGACGTCCGCGGGGGAACTCGTTCCAGTCCGCACCCCCGACCAGCGCGTAGGTCAACTCTCGGCCTCGGTCGGCTCGAAAGTTGAAAAAGATCAGTGAATCTCCGGCCATCACCGGACCCATCGGCTCTCCTTGTTCGTCGACGATGACGGTCGGGAAGATGAACTCGTCCGTCTCCCCCTCGGCGTAGGCCTTGCGGATCGCTTCGAGAGGGTCGGTAGCGGTCCGCTCGGAGAGCCCCTCCACCATGGTCCGGTAAGCCTTCGACACCCGATCCCACCGACGGTCTCGGTCCATCGCATAGTAGCGTCCGATGACGGTGGCTACGGTGGCTGCATAGCCTCCACCTTCGAGCCTCGCCATCACCTCTGCGATAAAATCTGGTGCACTGCTGGGAGCTGTGTCTCGCCCGTCTGTGAAAAGATGGAGATAGGTGCGACGAACCCCTCGCCTTTTGGCCATTTCGAGCAGGGCGAAGAGATGCTCGAGCTCGCTGTGGACCCCACCCCGGGAGGCTAAACCACACAGGTGCAGACTCTGTTCTGAGCCGACCGCGTCCATGGTTGCGAGCAGCGTGGGGTTCTCGAAAAAACGGCCCATTTCGATCTGCTCGGTGATATAGGTCAAGCTCTGCGCCACGACGCGGCCGGCTCCCAGATTGAGGTGACCCACTTCGGAGTTCCCCATCTGCCCCTCGGGCAAGCCCACGGAACGCCCGGAAGCCTGGAGGGTCGTTCTAGGACCGCGCTGCCAGATACTGTCGAACGCGGGGGTCCTAGCTAGGGCGACCGCATTGGAGTCTGACGGCTCGGCCAATCCGTATCCGTCTAGGATGATCAAAGCTAGGGGTTTCTTCTGCATACCACGCCTTTTGCGACGAGCTTACCGGGGCCCTTCCCAACGGGAGCGTTCGGTCAGCAGGCGAGAGCTCCGTCCAACAGAGCCTGGGCGGGGGCGCCGAGTTCCGACAGCGGGGACGCGGCTTTGCGCAAAGCGATCTCGACCACCAGCCCACTCACCTTATCGATGGTAAGATAGCAGTCGCCAAAGACGAGCCCGCGGTAGCCCGGTTCACACTCGAGCTCCTCGTCGGGCTGTCCCAGGGCTGCCCTGGCGGTGAGCTCGCTGTCCCCGAGGCGAACCAGAAGTTCGCCGCCGCGATGCAAAACCGTACCGCAGACCGTCTGAACTCTCCAAGCATCGACGTCGCTCTCCGGCCAGGCGGGCTGGAAAAAGACGAGCACAGGTGGGTGAGACTCATCCCCCGAGACCCAATCCGAGGATGGCATGTCGTAGCGCGACCAGGCGGGGCTGGCTCCGACCACCGGGGGTCCGCACCGCTGTTCGACGGCACTTCGGCGATCCCCCAAAGAGATACTATCTACGCGAAGCTCTTCGCTGGTATACCTTTGAGCTCTCCCTCTATCGAGTTCGATGTTCATGCCGTCTCCTCTCGGGGCGTAAGCGCTAGCTGCGCCTCCCACACCGCTGAGCATAGAGGGGTTTCCCCCTTTACGTCTGTGAAACCGTTCACACCCGGCAAGGAGATCGGCTGCGGGATAGAAAGAGTGGCGCATGCTGTACTGCTCCACTCGCGGCGAATCCCCAACTCAAGGATTCGCGGATACCGTACTCGGAGGGCTTTGTGAGGACGGCGGTCTCGCCGTTCCCGCGGAGATCCCTGACTTCACAAGTCTCTGGCCGACCTGGAGGGGCCTCGAGTATTGGGAACTGGCCTACCGGATCCTAAAACCGTTCGCGGGCGACCTGCCGGACGAACAGCTCCAAGCCTGCTGCGCCAAGGCGTACGGGAGATCGTATTCGGGTCCGGTCGCCCCCCTACATCGAGTGCAGGGACGCTACGTGCTCGAGCTCATCCACGGCCCCACCCTAGCCTTCAAGGACGTAGCCCTCCAGCTCTTGGGCTGCCTCTTTGAAGTTCTACTGGAAGCCCGAAATGAAAGGCTCAATGTGGTCGCTGCCACCAGCGGAGACACCGGAAGCGCCGCCATCCACGGTCTCAGCGTAAGCGATCGTTGCCGGGTCTTCGTTATGCACCCGGCCGGGCGTATCGCCGAGCTCCAGCGCCGACAGATGACGACGGTCAGCAACGACTCCGTCTTCAACTTAGCGGTGGACGGGACGTTCGACGACTGCCAACGGATGCTCAAGGAGCTCGCCTCCGACCTGACCTTCAAGCGCGACCACCGCATCGGAGCGGTCAACAGTATCAACTGGGCCCGGATCGCAGCTCAGATCGTCTACTACTTT
>CAZDLH010000251.1:4491-4701 GCA_964505925.1 uncultured Burkholderiales bacterium | reverse complement strand
ATGACGGCCCAAGAGACCAGCCCGGGGGTCGCCCTTCGGGCTGTGGGTTGGGCTCTAGGGGGGACGGTGATCTTCGCTCTCTGGCCCCATCTGATCTTTACCCTGTACGGTTGGCTCATCTTTAAGTTCTTTTAACTCGCTCTAAGCTAGAAGAAAAGTCTGGGAGCGGCTCCTGCGGCTGAGGGCTGGCAGGAGAACCGGGGGCGGGTG
>CAZDLH010000251.1:0-4481 GCA_964505925.1 uncultured Burkholderiales bacterium | reverse complement strand
GTTTCATAAATTGTCGGGTTGGGGCTCCTGGGGGTGTGGGTTGTCTTTATACGGGGGGGGGTGGGTTAAGCGCCGCGCCATGTTGAAAGCCGGAATCGTGGGACTACCGAACGTCGGTAAGTCCACCCTCTTTAATGCCCTCACGTCTTCGTTTGCCGCTGAAAGCGCCAACTACCCGTTCTGCACCATCGAGCCGAACACCGGTGTGGTGAAGGTGAACGATCCTCGCCTTTGGGTCTTACACGAGATAGTGAAGACCCAGAAGGTGATCCCTGCGGTCTTCGAGTTCGTAGACATCGCCGGTCTGGTGAAGGGAGCCTCGAAGGGGGAGGGGCTGGGAAACCAGTTCCTGGCGAACATTCGGGAAGTGGACGCTATCGTCCACGTGGTGCGCTGCTTCGAGGATGAGAACATCCAGCACGTGGAAGGATCGGTGGACCCGCTGCGGGATGTCGAGACCATCATGATCGAGCTGTGCTTGGCCGATGCGGCCTCCATCGAGAGGCGCATGCCCCGGATGAAAAAGGCGGTCATGGCCCGGGATGCGGAAGGGATCGCGGAAAAGGAGCTCCTAGAGAAGCTGCTGCCCAGCATCGAGGAGGGTCAGTCGGTGAACCTAAGCGAGCTCGACGAGGAGGAGCAGCGCTTGCTGCAGCGCTCAGGGCTGCTGTGCACCAAGCCGATTCTGTACGTCGGGAACGTGGCCGAGGAAGACCTGGTCGACCCGATGCAGAACCCGCACTACGCGGCTTTGGCCCAGCTGGCCGAGTCCGAGGGGCGCCCCATCGTCGCCATCTCTGCTCAGATCGAAGCGGAGCTGAGCAGCCTCGAGGAGGAACAGGAGCGAGCCGACTATCTAGAGAGCCTAGGGGTGAGCGACTCCGGCGTTGACCGACTGATCCGCTCGGCCTTTACGCTGCTGGGTCTCAAGACCTACTTCACCGCCGGAGAGAAAGAGATCCGAGCCTGGCCTTTCAACGAAGGTATGCGGGCTCCCCAGTGCGCCGGTATCATTCACTCCGACTTCGAACGCGGTTTTATCCGCGCCGAGGTGACCGCCTATGAGGACTTCGTTCGACTCAAAGGGGAGAAGGGCGCAAAAGAAGAGGGAGTACTGAGGCTAGAGGGCAAGGAGTACGTGGTGCACGACGGCGACGTCATGCACTTTCGCTTCAACGTCTAGCCTACTCTTTACGAGCTGCTGGTGGGTTTTAGAGGAGCGCTGACCAGCACCGAGCGGGCCTGCTCTTCGGTCAGGGTCAGCTCGCTTTCGCCTAGGCGGTAGCCGCCGTCGGTGCGCGTGAGGCGACCGTCGAGCGCGAACCCTAGTGCGGCCAAGCTTCTGTGCACTTCGCCTCGGATGCGACTGACCCGACCGCCCTCGCCCGGCTGAAGTTCTAGGGCAGGGAAGCTCTCGCACTCGGCGGGTTTGGACCGAACCTTGTGACTGAGCTCGCGGGGGAGCAGTCTTTCGGTGCGCCCGATCTTTAGATAGAGGCTCCCTTCGGGGGGGCGACCTAGCAGGCTCACCGTCACTCCGGGCACGACACCCAGTTCGGCTAGGCTCTTTAAAGCCTCGGGGTCCGAATCGCTGACCTGGGTCACTTCGTAGGGTCGGTAGAGCTCTTGCTCGGTCAGGCTCTGGCAGACCCGCGGGGGAAAATCGCCGTCGAGGGTGGGGATGGGGGCCCCGTGGGGGTCGTAATCCGGGTGTCCTAGAGCCTCGGCGATCCTGGCTTCGAGCTTCTCGGAGATGAAGTGCTCGAGCCTTTCGGCTTCGTCGTGGACCTCGTCCCAAGAGAAGCCCAGGGCCTGGGTGAGGTACAGCTCCAGGAGGCGGTGGTGGCGCAGGACCTCGGCGGCCACCCGGCGGCCGGACTCGGTGAGCCGCACCCCTTGGTACTTTTCGTACTCTACCAGACGGCACTCGGAGAGCCGTTTTAGCATCTTGGTGACCGAGGCCGGAGAGACGTCCATCTTGGTGGCCAAGCTCTGGGTGGAGACCGTTTTTTTATCCCGACTCAGGCTGAAGATCGCTTTGAGGTAGTCCTCCATGGCGGGACTGAGGACGGTGCCTTCGAGCCTGTAACGGCGGGGAGGTGTGTGGGTCATAGGGAGGCTCTGGCTTGGGGTTTCATAAGGTTTGCGCTTCGGTTCCCGACGAGGGGGGTCCTTGCGATCCGGCGTCGCTGGCAAGGGCCTCGGAACCCGCTGTCTCTTCGGGGATGGCTCGGCCGTGGGGGTCGTGGGTGGGCTCCCCTAGTTCGCGGTAGAGTCGGGAGGTTTCGTTCGGTTCGGTGGAGTGCTCCAACAGGTGGGCGGCCTCGTGGACCCGGCTCAGTGAGGTGTTGAGGTGCCGGTGCAGGTACAGTTCCCAGACCCGGTGGGTCCGCACCAGTTGGCGGGCTCGCTCGGCTCCCGCGGGAGTCAGAGTATAGGTGTTTTCGGAGGTCTGGACCAGGCCCATCTGTCGGAGTCGGGCTAGCACCAAGGTGCGCTCCCAGGCGCGCAGGACGAGCAGGCGGTCGAGTATCTCGAGATCTTGGGGCGTGAGCGAGCGCCCCTCTTCACCCAAGCGGTGGAGGAAGCCTAGGATATCTTCGCCCCGGATTCGGAAGCGCAGTCTGAGCTGGCGGAGCAAGCGGCTGAGGATCCCTTTTTCCGGGGCTATCAGGACGGCGAGGGTGAAGAGCAGTCCAGAGGCGGTGGCCATCATCCCGGCGGTGCTGGTGTCCTCGAAGCCGATCAGGGGGGGCAGCGCGATGGCCCCCCAGTGGCCCAGCCAGGCGGACAGGATCGCTGCTAGACAGGTCAGGGCTAGGTAGCTCGAGACCCTGTTCGACAGTAGGCCGGCGGTGGCCCCAGGAACGATCAGCATGGCGATTACCAGGATGCTTCCGACGGTTTCGAAGGCGGCGACCGCGGTCACGGCGACCAGCGCCATGAGGCCCAGATCCACCAGGCGCGGGGAGAGGCCCAAGCAGTGGGCCAGGCCCGGGTCGAAGCTCGCCAGTACGAGCGGCTTATGAAAGGCGAACAAGAGCAGCGCGGTGAGCAGTAGAGTCACCCCGAGCACGAGAGCCGCCCGGGGGAGATCCCAGCCGAAGGCGCTGATCCGGTCGAGCGGAGCGACCTCGATGGCCCCGTAGAGCACGCAGCTCGGGTCGAGGTCCACCCGATCGGCCCCCCGCACCAAAAGGAGTAGGCCTAGGGCGAACAGGCTGGTGAAGACCACCCCCATGGAGGCGCCCTCCTCAACTTTGCCCGCTCGATGCACGGCGTGCACTAGGTAGGCGGTGAGCAGCCCGGCGAGAGCCGCCCCTACGAACATGGTCAAGCTCGAGCGGCTGCCCGTCGCGAGATAGGCGACGGCGAGGCCGGGTAGCACGGAGTGGCTGATGGCGTCGCCCATCATGCTCATCCGTCGCAGGACCAAAAAGCAGCCCGGGAGCGCGCAGGCAAGCGCACTCAGGGTGGCCAGCAAGGCGATCTCGGTATCGAGGGAGGTCCAGATCACGCTTCGGTCTCTCCTAGAGGGTGCGGGCTCGCGGGGGTGGCCCCGCCGTGATGCTCGCGCAGCAAGGTGTCGAGCTCCTGGACCAGCGCGGGATCCAGGTGGTGCTCGACCAGGTCGGCGCCCCGGTCCACGCGAGAGGTGGACAGGTCGGCGTGGTGGATCAAGTACAGCTCCCAGAGGCGGTGTTGCCGCACTTCGGCCGCGGCCAGGGTGCGCCCCTTCGGGGTCAGAGCGACACCCTCGTCGGTCTGTTCGATCCAGCCGCGCTCGAGCGCCCGGCGGCAGATCGAGCGGAGCCGACCGGCCGACCAGGAGCGTTTGCGGTGGAGGGCTTCGAAGCGAACGAAACCGGGCTGGCCGTGCTGCTCCTCGGTTTCGAAGAGGGTGCGCAGCAGGTGCTGGTCTCCGGTGCGGCGAGAGAGCCGCCAGGCCTCCAGGCGCCTCCTGAGTAGGCCGCGCTTGTGGCCGAAGAGAAACGAAACGGTGAAGATGGCCGCTTGGGTCAAGACGATGACCGCCCCCGCGGGCAGCTTCGGGGCCGTGGCGCTGATCAACGCTCCGAGCCCGGCCCCCACAGCGCCGAGGCCGGCCGCTAGCAAGGCCATGGTCGAGAGGCGATCGGTCCAAAAACGCGCGGCCGCTGGCGGGATGATGAGTAGGGCGATGACCAGGATGAGGCCCACGGCCTGCAGTCCGATCACGGTGGCGACCACCATCATGCTCATCAGGCTCAAGTCCAGAAGGCCCACGGAGTAGCCCCGGGAGGCGGCGAAGTCGCTGTCGAAGCAGAGCAAAGTGAGCTCTTTGGAGAGCAGCAGGCAAACCAGCGTGCAGATAGCGGCCACCCCGGCGATGGCGTAAGCGTCCCAAGCGAGCATGGAGGCGGTCTTGCCGAAGACGAACGATTCGAGACCGGCGGCCGAGCCCCGGGGATCGCGCTGGACCAGACCCAGGATCGAGACCC
>CAZDLH010000250.1:0-4703 GCA_964505925.1 uncultured Burkholderiales bacterium | reverse complement strand
CCTTGAACGAAAGCAACTTAAATTCTGTAACCTCTCCCTCAGTGAACTTGATATAAAGCTCACCGAACTCTGAAGGCACGTGATAGACGTCTTGCCAAACCTTGTGATTGGCGTGAGAGGTCATCGATTTATAAAAGTGTTTCCCTTCCATCGTCTGAACAGTTTGGTTCATCTCGAAGTCACCAAGACCTAAAGCCATAGCTCCCCGGATAGCTGAGCCGGTGACCTCAACACTGTCGGGCTCAGAAAAAGCTTTTTTAAAAGTATCGAGACAGTGTGCTGGTCTCCGCTTTTCAGACACTCTTCACGATACACCATTTTGGTGCATACGTAAACTCAAGAGTGAATCCCTTGTTAGGTTAGCCTATAGCCTAGCCTGACACCCCGATCGCCGGCGTTTTCCGTCAAGATAGGGTCTTTAGCCACCCCATTGGACGCGGTAGGGCGAGAGCTTCTTCGCAACCTTGAAGCACGAGCTGTTCCTTGGCCGCGCACAAGGGTGCCGCGAAGCTACAGCCCAGGCGGTCTTCCGATACATCGAAACCTACTACAACAGCCGGCGCAGTCACTCCACCCTGGGCTACCTTATAGTCCAGCTGAATTTGAATCGAAGACGCTACATGAAGCTGTGTTCTCGGAGGCAGCTTAGCTCATTAGGGATGTACGCAGGTACGTTGCCACTCCACTCCGCGCATCGAACTCCTCGACGGCCCAGATGTCCTGCGCTCCCAGGCCCTCGGACGGTAGACCTACGAAAGGAGTCGCCCTGCAATCTGGGAAGTTTCTAGCAACGAGAGACCTTTGCCGGATCGCACCGTCGATCGAGGGTGCGTCATCTCAAGGAGTTGTGGCCTATGCAAGGCGAGAGCCAAGGCGGCTGGATACGCGCCCGGAGCACCGTGTCGATAGCGGCTTTAGAAGACCTACCGCGACCTCTCGGCCCAGGGCCCAGTCTACCCTTCGTCGACGGGTGCCACGCTCTGTTTCTTCGCCTCGGCGAAGGCGACGATCCCGCACCGCTCTTAGCCGAACACTCCCGCCTAGAGCGTGGTAGGTCCCGAGTCCTGTCCGCCCTACGCCGCCACTGCGCGGCCCATAGAGTCGCCCTAAAACGAGGTCGCAGTGGGCTATGGGCCTACCGGCTCGAAAACGGAGCCATCGGCTCGTTAAGCGTCGGAGCGAACCTCACCCGGGCACTCCAAAGGGGCACTGTCGAAGAGGCCCTGGAGCATCTCGTGGCCCAGAGTTTTCTCCCGGGGCTAGGATCGAACACCGGAGCCTTACCGCAGACCGGTGAGAGCCAGACCCCAGAGACCCCCTGGCCAGCCGACGAGGAGGTCGCACCGCTCTTCGGACCCAGGCTGCTGTCGCTCGACTGGGGAAACCCGAGTGGCCCCTCCCGGGACAGTCGGGCCCTGGGGGTGTCGATCGCCGAAGAGGTGACTCACCGCCTCGGAGCGCACCGCTTCTTTGTTGATCTCGCCGAGCCCGGCATCGCCCAGTGGGAGTTTAGCGATCGGCTCGACTCCTTCCGCTTCGATATCGAGGCTCACGGCGCGGCCCACCTTCTAGAGCGAGGCGGACGCGACACCATCTCGGACCGGCTGGTCCTCGAGTTCAACGAACTCGACGCCAAGCGCGGCCAGGCCCTACTCCTCCTGGAGCAGTCCGTCTCGGGGCTCTGCCTCGATAAAGCCGCCGACGGCTACTACTACCTCGGCAAGGTTCACCGCGAATACGCTTTCCCGGTGGGCCCTGAGCTGACCCAACAGCTCCGGGGAAGCCCCCCCAAGACGGTCGTCCACAGCTGGCTTGAGCGCCACCGTTTGAAGCCTTCGACGGGCCTTCCCCCCAAGCTCCGCCACCTACCCCGCCGGCTCGAGGACTCCACCGTTGCCGCCTGGCAGGACATCTCCTTAGAAGCCTCGAGAACCTTGGCTCGGGTCAGGAAGCTGGTCGAAGATGCGCCTGGGGAAAAGCTCTTCGGGCTACACACAGCCTGCGCGCTGCGACTCCAGTTCGGATGGTACATTGAAGGCGATCGGTGGGCGGCTGAAAGCTGGTGGAGGCGGGTCGCACGCGCGGCCTTTCCGGAAGACCCGGCGGCCACCGAACTGCTCATACTCCAAGGGGACGGAGCTGCCCGGCTAGCGCTCCTCGAAGAGTTAAAGCAGTTTCCCCACTGTTTTAACGAGGAGTACAGCCAGAGCGTCTTATGGCTGCTCGATGAAGAGCTCCCCTGGCCGCTTGAAGAAGAGGAGCTCTGCTTCGCCTACCTCCACGCCTTCGGCTCGCCGCCGCCTGCTCTAGCTCGACTCCAAGCCATGCAGGTCGCCGACGCCCAGGACCCAGAGGAGATAGTACAAGCGACAGCCCAAGCCCATCCCTCGGCGCTCCGCGACTGGCTCACCCTCGCCGAGGTCAAACAGATCCGCCGAACCTGCTCAAGCATGGCGAACCGGGGCGACCTCGAGCTAGAAGAAGAGCTCCTCACGATTGCGGCGTCCCACCGGTGGCCGGAACTCACCGCCGCCCTGGTCGCCAACGAGAGCTTCCTAACGAGCGGGACAAGCTGGGGCTTCCCCGGGCGTCGGGCGCTTCTCCTGAGCGCCGCTGGGGAGTTCGAACTGGCCTCGCTTTTTGCGATCCGCGCCTTCTATCCGCCGAACTCTGAGGCCCCGGTGTTCGGCGACTCCCCCCTGGATCGGGCCCTCTGGGAAGGACGACAGCTGGCCACTGCACTCGACCGACTGGCCGCCGCCATCGCTTGGTCGCGCTGCCCGGCGCGCGACTGAACCGCCGGGGCCCAGGTCCAGCGAGCGCTGGCTAGAGTAGCCCTCCGAAGGGTCTCTTATCCATAGGTAGCTCGAGGAGATCCGCCAGCCATTTGCCCGTCTTCTCCCCGGAGAACGAATCGTAGTAGTTGTACAGTCCGACCTCCCGGCTGGACGGCCCTGGAAAGTGAGTGCTGGCGCTAAAACGGATACCCCTTACCGCCGGATTCGCAGAAAGCCCGACAGTGTAGACGGTGCGCATCCTTCTGTTTCTCCTGACCATCCGCGTTCTCAAGTACACCTTCTGAAACCAGTCGAGGGGGGTGCGCGTCTCCTGGTAGTATCCGAAACGGCGGCTCCAGGTGACCAGGTCCCTCTTTTCCCGGTCGATCCAGGCCCCCGACCGCCAGAAAAGTAGGAACAGACCGATGATTCCAGCCAGGAATATAAACGAAGGGTGCGTCCGGTTCGTGGGTATGGTACCGCCGGTGAAGAGCATGAATAGGTAAGGTAGAGTTCCGACCACACAGAGTACCCCTACAAGGGTCCGGACTCCGTCGATGGATCCGTCGTTGACGATAATGGGCTCCTTCATACTCGACACACTTCTTCAAGAGCGCCCCTAGACCTCCGCAGGACGGCCTCGCACCTGACATGAATCAGGGTTGCGGCTGGTCATAGTAGCTGATGAGTGCGACTTCCTGGCGGGACGTCCCCGGGTGAAAGGTGTCGAAACTGATGCCGATATCCGCCACCGGCGGACGACCGAAAGACTGACTGGGATGACTCCTAAGACTTCTCGGGGAAGAGAGATCGATGAAGAGCAGCATCCCGTCCGTCCCGTACGAACTTGTAGACATCCGCACCTTCATTTCCGTGGTGGAATCCGGGAGCATCAGTAAGGCCGCCCGACACCTGAGGATCGCCAAATCGGTAGTAAGCCAGAGGTTAGCTCGCCTAGAAGCAGCGCTAGGAACCGAGCTTTTAAGCCGCTCGAATCGTGGTGTCAAGCTTACCGAGCGGGGAGTATCGTATCTCGAGAAAGTGTCCGAGGGTCTACTCGTCCTCGATGCCGCAGCTGAGTCCATGACCGAAGAGGTCGCCCAGGTCGGTGGAGCCTTAAAGCTGAGTGCGCCCACGTCCTTTGCTCACCGCTTTCTCAGCCCGTTACTTCTGGAGTTCTTAAGTGCCTACCCGGAGCTTCGTATCGACCTGCAGCTTCATGACCACCGCGTGGATCTCGCCGCCGAAGGGTACGATCTAGGCGTTCGGATCACCGGCGATCCTCCCGGCGGGTCGGAGGAGTGCCATACCGTGGGACTGAGTCGTCGTGCGGTCTGCTGTAGTCCGTCATATCTTGCAACCAACGGCGTTCCTCGGAGCATTGAGGACCTGACTCGGCACCTCGGAATCGGCTACACGAATCTGGCAGAGGAGCGAGTGGGGGCTCCGCTCCCGACTGCCGGAAGGCTTGAGACAAACAGCGGTGACATCATGAGGGATGCCGCCATAGCAGGCTTGGGTGTCACGGTACTCCCTCTTTTCATCGTCGCCGAGGACCTCAGAGCGGGGCGTCTAGTACGAATCTTCCCGAACCGAGAACCGAATCCCGATCGGATCCTGATCAGCCTGGCCCCAAGGCGCTCCAGACTTCTCCGCGTGAGGCTGTTAGTGGAGTTCATCCAACAGACTCTCAAGGATAGCCCGCCTTGGGAGCGGGATCTCCCACCAGCCCTATCCTAGACGGTCAGCGTTCTCTTTTCGCAAACACCCCGTTCGGGATCTGGCCTCTTCCGTTCGCTCAGCTCGGCACCTAAACTGGAACCACTCCCCCATGAAAGGACGACAACATGAGCTATCAGTACCAAAAACTCGACAAGAACGACGCCGCTCTACTACTAGTGGATCATCAAACCGGACTGATCTCGC
>CAZDLH010000249.1:0-4732 GCA_964505925.1 uncultured Burkholderiales bacterium | reverse complement strand
AAGCGCGGCGCGGCCATCATCGAGGCGCGCGGCGCCTCCTCTGCGGCCTCGGCGGCTTCGGCGGCCATCGACCATATGCACACCTGGGTCTTCGGTACCCGGGAAGGCGACTGGGTCTCCATGGCGGTCCCGTCCGACGGCTCCTACGGGATCGCCGAAGGCGTGGTCTACAGCTACCCTTGCGAGTGCAAGAACGGTATCTACAGCATCGTTCAAGACCTCCCGGTAGACCCTTTCAGCCGGGAGCGGATGGACCTCACCGATCGCGAACTCCGCGAGGAGCGAGACGCCGTCCAGAGCCTACTCTCGTAGCTTCGAAGAGCCCCATCTAAGGGGCGCCCCCGGCGCCCCGCAAAAGAGAACGCCCCCGGTTGCGACAACGGCAACCGGGGGCGTTCGTGCTTTAGGCTCGCGGGAACCTCGAAAAGCGAGACTCGCCGTGGGTCAGCGGGACGGCTGGTCGATCAACAGAGCCGGCTCGAAGTTACCGGTCACCTCGATCGGTTCACCGGCCCATTCCACCACGATCCTGTAGGTGGCCGAGACCACCTCCTTGTTCTCGTTGAGGAGCGGAGTGTCGTGGGTCTCGCGAACCAGGTTCCGGGTGATCTGACGCCCCGGAGGTACGATCACGTTATCGTGACGACCCAGTTCGTACCAGCCGCCGTCGGCCTCCTGAACCCAGAAGATGACACTCACGTTTCGAGCGGGCCGGTTACCGCTGTTGAGGAGTCGGAGCCGACTCTCCACCAGATACAGCGGGTGGCCGTTGGCCTCGAAGCCGTGCTCCACCGCCTGCAGGCGCGCCCCCGGGCGCAGATCCTGCAGCTCCGGGGAGAGGCCGGACAGCCGCGAGGTCTCCCCCGCAGCGCGGACCGCAGCCTCCACCCAAGAGAAGATATCCTGGTCGGTCTGAGGGCTGCGGTGCAGAGTGTCGGGCAGGATCCGGGAAGGTCCGAAGCGCGCCGGGTTCCCCCAGCGGACCAGAGCTCCGAAGCGCTCGGTGTTAGGGGCTAGGCCCAAGCGCCTCAAGATCTCTTCGGGGAGCTTCTCGGTGCGGAAAACACGATATTGACCCGCTTCGGCTCCGAGTTGGCCCAGATAGGCCAAGTATCGAGCCCGCCAGTTGGCGGTGGACTCGTTCGGCCCCACCAGGAGCAGAACGTCTTTGCCATCGAAACCGAGGTCCTCGGTCTCGGGGAAGCTCTGGGCCCAGGTAGTGCCCGAGGCTACCGCCAGCAAAAAAAGTGATAGAAGTGCAGTCTTAAAGGAGAGCGTACAGTACCTTTTCATAGGTTGGGACCTTTCGAAGCCCGTCACCGTCTCCCTTTGGAAAGCGGCTACAGGCCGCCGTGGTCTTCGACTCTTATCACCTTGAAGGTCGTCATATCCACCTCGAACGTCATGGTGCGCTCGGCGACCGGCTCGAAACCGCGCCCGCCGACTTTGCCGATGCAGGTGATCCGGTAGAGCCCTCGATCCAAGTTCCCCTCGCTCGCGATACCGGGATCGTCGAAATCCGGCTGGAGCGCCCGATACTCGAGGTCGATGATCACGGTATAGGTGCCTAGAAGCTCGCCGCTACTATCGAAGACATCTTCGCTATAGCCGAAAGAGCCGTGGGCCCCGGGAGGGGGGAAGAGAGCGTCCACGCCTAGTTTGACCCTCACGTCTTGCCACCCGGCCAGGCATAGCTGCTTGGCCTGGATCCCCTCGACCTGGGCCCGGGCCGCTTTCATGCGTGCCGACTGACTAGACATAAGGCCCAGCCCGAGCACCAAGAGGATCGAGAAGAGCATCAGAGCGCTCACGATGAGCGAGCCCCTCTGTCTGCAGCGGTGCTGCTGCCGACTCATGGCGAATACCCCTCTCGAAGAGCTGGGCAGGTGACCACCGTTTCGAACACCACCACCCGGCGCTTCTCTTGGAGCGCCAGCTTTACCTCGAAGGAGCCCTCAGCCGGTAAGGGGTTCACCGTGAAGGTGTTCACATCGGTCGCTACAAGAGACGTCTGGCCCTCGGCTTGGCGCACGAGCTTCGACCCGGAATCGACCCGGTAGACGACCCGAGTCAACTGGTTTGTGCCCGTTGCGTCCGCCTGGTAGTTTCGCTTCCAGTTTTCAGGCGGACTCTCGGGGTCGTTGGCGAGATAGGGGGTAGCGCCCGGTTTCACTTTATAGAAGGCGACCTGCTCGGCGCCGATCGGCAGATCGATGACCACCGCCTCCATCAGCTCCGAGGCCAGCCGCTCGCAGCCCAGCGTCGCGCTCTCTAGGGTCAGATTCTTCTCCTTTAAGAACCGGAGCGTCTCGAGGGTTCGAGAGAGCAGGTTGGACACCATATATAAGAGTATAGCGCTCAGGAACAGGACCAGAACGACCTCCATCAGGCTGAAGCCGGAAGCCCTCTCGCGCCGCCACCTCTTGAGAAAACCGAACCCGATCATGGTAGAGAGATGGGGTCTGACACCCCCACCGCCTCCTGCCCTCCGTACCGCACCACGGCCTGCAGTCGGGCTTGCGCCCCGATACCGGACACGGTGGAGCTCCCCCGCCGGATCTGTACTCGGCGCGCTGAAGAGTCCAGCGGGAGTAGGATCAAAGAGCCGCTACTGTCGAGCGTCACCCCCCAAAAGATGGTTACATCCTTGGGCTTCGAGCCCGTCTCGGTCACCACCTGAGCGCTGTAGACCGCAGTGGTGGAGGCGTTCCCCAGGGTCGTCGAGCCCGACTCGAAGGTCACCTCGACTTTCGGAGTCTTTCCGAATGGAGTGACCGGGTCGCCCAGTAGGGAGACCAACGGGTAGGTCTTCGCCCCATCGGCGTAAGTGACGGCGACCTGCACTAGCCGGTAGCTGTCCCGCAGATGGCGGGTGTACGGATAGGTACTAAACGCGTTGTTCAACTGGGGGTTACCGTCTGGAAGGTTCTCAGTTGGGGTCGGTACCTTGGTGAACATACTGCTGCAGGGGCTGTGCACACCGGGGGTCGGGTGCAGACCGGAAGAGGGGACCGGGCGGTGGATGTTATCCAAGATAACCACCTCGATAGCGAAACCCAGGGCTTCGGGATACTCCGGGTGCGGTCCCGCAAGCGGGGCGAGCACCTCGTCGAACGACGAACCGGAAGGCACCTCGCTGGTCAGGACCCGCAGCTCCTCCATCTTCTTGTCGGCCACCAGGGCGGCCCTTCGAAGATTGCTAATATCGGATTCCCAACGGATCGCGGCATCGAAGAGAGCCGCTGAGGCCACGAAGGCAAAGAGCATCAAAAAAGAGGCCACCACAGCTTCGATCACCAGGACTCCCCGCCCTCGCCAACCACGAAATACAGTCATGACAGCTCTAGATTAATCGCCTTCAACAGTAGGGATCCAGATCCCCCGTCGCACGTTCTCGGTCGTTACGGGGCTCACCCCGGCTTCCGGCATTATAAAGTTATCCCCATCCTGAGGGACGATCCAAAGGTGCTGATCCTCGAGATCCTCTATGATCTCTGAGAACTCGGGTCCGATCCCAGAAGAGCTCGACTGGGCACTCCGCGTGAAGACGAGCTCCCGACCGTTCGACGAGATGCTGGGATAGTCGTTGTCGCTACCGGCGCTTCCTTGGGCGTTACCGCCGTAGCCCACAGCCAGAAACTGTCCGGTCGGCTGCTCTAAGAAATAGCTCAGCGTGGGGGGGGCGACACCTCCCGATTCATAGTTCTGCGGGGACACTTCGAAGCTGATCAAGACCGGATTGTTATTCCCGAGACTGATCATGACCCGCTCTGCTCCGCTAGCACCGAAGTACGAAACGGGCGCATACGGGGTCTCCGGCCCGCTGTAGACTGCAGCGTCGTTGTTAAAACCGGGAGCCAGCGCAACGGCGTTGCCGGTAGCGAGGTTCCGGGAGTAGATGGTGTTCTCGTGCTCGTAGAGCATATAGCGGCTGTTCTGGCTCCATCCGGTCCGGGATTTCTTGATCCGGTGGCTCCCCGCCATAAACAGCTGATCGTGTTCGTAGTCGGCGGGGGCGCTCAGATCTCGATCCAGGCGCCGGGTGAAGAGGGTGCCGTGATCTCCGCTGAGGTCCTGCTCCCGATAGCTGATCCAGGCCCCATCGGGAGACAGCGAGACCGAGGTGAACGAACCAGGGCCCGCGATCACCAGCTCCGGCCCGCCGTGCAAGCTTCGGACCTTCACGTAGCGGTCGGGGAGGCTCCCTTGGAGGAAGGCCATCTTGGTGGCGGCTCGGTCTAGGCTGGGCATCACCTCCTCCACCCCCGGGGGAGACAGAATCTGTTCGGCGCTACCGTCCGGATTCATCAAGACCAGCTGCCACAGGCCATCCTCGCCTCTGCGTTCGACCAACAGGCGTCCCGGAGGAGAGACGGCGAAGACCTCTTCCGGAGGATGCTGGATAGAGACCTCCCCTTTAGCGTCCCGCACATCGGCTTGAACCCGGTAGCGCTGCCCGGGCCGGGAGGTGATCGGCACGGTCCAGTTCCACCGCGCCCGGAAGACCCCGACCCCAGCCGGAGGTGGGGTACCGTCCTGCCACTCCACCTTGTCTTCGGGCCAGTCGTAGACGAACTCCATCTTGTCGACCTCGCCCACCAGGTTCACGTTCTCATCGCTAAAGGGGTAGGTGAACTGGCCCACCACTCCTCCTGTACCCTCGGAGCTCTGGTTCCACTTCGAAAACAGAGCTCGCCCTGCAGGGTCGTAGGCGTAGAGCTCCAAGGTCATC
>CAZDLH010000248.1:0-4734 GCA_964505925.1 uncultured Burkholderiales bacterium | reverse complement strand
TTGATCGCTGCAACGATAGCATCCGGAGACGACTCTTCTCGCCCCCGGAGCACTCCGATTCTTAACATAGGTACCTCCTGAAAAAGCTCTGCCTGCGACGGAATTTCACACTGCGCAACCCCGCCCGGTCTTCGCCATATCCTTTCATACTCGAGGGGTTTCTAAACCCCGTTAGTTCTGCTCGTCTAACTCTTGCTCGATCCGCTCTTTAAGCATCGCCTCTAACTGATCGAGCGCGGACTTTGAGAGGCCTTCGGAACGACTGAAATGATCTCGGTCGACTTGAACGATCAGCCCGGTATCCGGAGGATCTTCGGCTGCTTCTAAGGTACGCCGTCGGTCCAGAGCTTCCGCTAGTCTACGGACCAGCTGCTCCTTCTTTTCTCCGTCCACACTCGCCAGCCTCGGATCGTTATCGATCCAAGCTTGGGCTAGTCCTAAAAAATCTGGTTCCATCGGGACGGTTTAGGGGCATCTGCCGGTTATCCCTGGTGCCGCCTCGAATTCCCAGAAAAGCGCTGTGGATCCGGGGAGGGCCTCCTCTCCACACAAAAAGACCGGCCGTAAAGCCGGTCTTCTAAAGCGTTTCGAGCCTGTGGACTCGCGGTACTAGCCGAGGAAGCTCTGCAGATTGGCGCTGAAGCTCATCCCGAACTGAGCCTGCGGGGCGGCCGGTCCGCGCTGTCCGAAGCACGGATTCTGATGGGGGGTGCAGCACTGGCCGGCCCGTCCGGACTGTCCACCGAAGATCTGAGACAGTAGCCGGGAGACGTTTTGCATCAGTCGACCCAGGGGTCCTTTGGGTTGCGCGCAAGGTTTCGGTCGGCAGCCGTTGACCGGTTGAGCACCGAATCCGACTTGAAGCTGAATTCCTGAGTGAAGCATGACGAGCGAGTCCTCTCTGCCAAGAGTCGCTCCGTTCCTATCTCTCCTCAGGCTGGTGCACCTGTGGGGACCGAATCCGTTTGCGAATCGAGGTCTTTCCTTGTCTTGCTTCTATTGTAGGGCTCGGTCATCCCAGAGCCAAGCGAAAGTTGTTACAAGTCCGTTACCGCTGTTAACAGGATGTCAAAGTTTCCTGCCGTGGGCGAAAAACGACCCTCTCACGAGTCTGTCCTTAGAGCCAGAAAGCCCGTGAGCTTGGGCTTTCAGAGCGCCGCCACCGACGGGGTGGAACTTGAGGTTTACTTGAACGGAGCTGGAATGCGGTCCGGGCTCACTCGGCCGGGAGCGCCCAGACCTTACTCGCGATCTCGCGGCTCAGCGGGATCGACTCCCCCCGAACCTCCACCAGTAGTGGCCCTTCGAAGGGCGCCACTTTGAGCACCGTCACCGATTCGCCGGGGAACAGCTGAACCGATTCGAGATAGGCGAGCACCTCTGGGGACTCTTCGCTGACGCGCTCTACGATCGCGCGGCTCCCTTCGGTGAAATCGGAAAGCGGAGGAGCATCGGAGAGGGCGCAGTTCCCCTCTTTATCCGGGATGGGGTGACCGTGGGGGCAGGTGGTCGGAAAACCCAGGAACTCTTCGAGCGCATCGACCACCCGATCGCTTAAGATATGCTCGAGACGACAGGCCTGCTCGTGGGCGTGATCCCACGGGATCTTCAGGTGGTCCGTCAGCAGGCGCTCGGCCAGACGGTGCTTTCGGATCACCTTCAAGGCGATATTGCGGCCCTCGGGCTTCAGGAATAGGTTCCTGCCTTTGCGCTCCACCAGTCCGCGCTCGGCCAGCTTTTTCACCATTTCGGTAATGGAGGCGGTACTCACCCCTAGCCAGTTGGCCAGCTGAGTGTTGCCGGCACGGCCGTGCTGCAGATTCAGCTTGAAGATGGTGAGAAGATACATCTCTGTCGACTCAGACATGCTGTGAAGTTTCCTCCTGGACGGTAAATACCCTGTCCTGTCCCATCAGCCCCGGCCCGGGGCGCTCACGCGCAAGGGGACCCGCTGAGGGTGCGGTAAGGCACGCACCAGGGACGCCCTGGGACCGGCCCGTCGAATAAGAGCGGCTCGACACCGAACAGTTCGCTCACCACCGGCTTACAGAAGATCTGGTCCGGCTCCCCCTGTTCGAAGAGGCGGCCCTCGGCTAAGCAGACCACGTGATCGGCATACTGTGACGCGTGGTTCGGTTCGTGAACCACCATCACCACCGTCTTGGCCTGCTCCTTGTTCAGCTTCGCTAACAGCTCTAGGACTTCGAGCTGGTGGGCGATATCGAGGTACGTCGTGGGCTCGTCCAAAAGCAGGTACTCGGTGTCTTGAGCCAACGCCATGGCGATCCACGCGCGCTGCCTCTGACCGCCGGACAGCGCCTCCAGAGGCCTCTCCCGCAGCTGCTGCAGCGAGGTCCGGTCGAGCGCCCACTCGACCAGCTCGCGGTCCCTGCCGCTGGTCCTCCCCAGGAACCCTTTGTACGGGTGGCGCCCGAAATGGACCAGCTCTTCGACCGTCAACCCCGACGGCGCTTGGGGGGTCTGGCTCAAGAGCGCCATGGTCTGGGCCAGCTCCCGAGCTCCGAAGTCGCTCAGCGGGCGCCCCTCTAGCTCGATCCGCCCCGAGGTCGGCACTAAGAGTCGAATGAACAGCTTGAGAAGCGTAGACTTACCACAGCCGTTGCGTCCGATCAGCGCCGTGATCTTCCCTTTGGGCAGTGCTACCGATAGCCCCGGAATGATATCGTGCTGGCCATCGTAGCTAAAACGAACGTTCTCGGCGCTGAGGCTCACAGTCGGGTCTTACCTTTCCAGAGGAGATAACCGAAGTAGGGCGCTCCGAGAAACGAGCAGAGGATCCCTGCCGGGATCTCCAGCGGCGGCGCCAACACCCGGCCGACGGTATCGGCGAGCAAGACGAACAGGCCGCCCAAGAGCACGGCGAACGGCAGGTGGCCCCGCAGGTCCGGCCCGGCCAGTAGCCGCGCTACGTGGGGCACCACGAGCCCGACGCGCCCCAGCGTGCCCGCCACCGAGACCGCACCGGCCGCGGCGAGCACCGCCAGCGTCCACAACAGCGGGCGGAGCACCGCCAGGCGAACCCCGAGACTGAGCGCCGTCTCGCGGCCCAAGAGAAGCGGGTTCACCTGATGGGCGCAGAGCAGAGCTCCGACGAGCGAGAGCAGCCACCACGGTAGCAGGTGGAAAACGTGGCTCCAGTTACGCCCGAAAAGAGAGCCCTTCAGCCAGATCATCGCTTCGGCGGCGCTGGGGGCGAAGGTCACCAGCAAGAAGGTGATGAGGGCCTGGGTGAAAGCCGCTAGCGCCACACCGGTCAGCACGAACCTCTGGGGGGAGGCGTTTCGACCCAGCATCCAGACCACCCAGGCCACCGCCCCGGAGCCCAGAAAGGCGATCAGCGGGAGGTGCGGCCCCACACCGATGCCGCCCACCAAGAGCGCGAAGACGATGGCCAGCCCCCCGCCGCTGGTCACCCCCAGCAGGTCCGGCGAAGCCAAAGGGTTGCGCGTTAGGCTCTGCAGGAGCACCCCCGAGATAGCGAAGCAGCTGCCCACCAGAAGCGCTGCTAGTACCCGGGGGAGGCGAAAGCGATAGACCACTCCCCGCTGCTCTTGGAGCTGAGACCAGACCTCGGCCGGACCCAGCCAATCGGTCGCCCCGACGGCTAAGGCCACGAAGCACAACGCCGCTGTGGTAGCCGCCAGCACTAGCCCTTTCGCCAGAAGGCCTCGCTTCATAGCTTCTGCGCCCGATACAGAAAGTACGGGGCGCCGACCAGCGCCGTGAGCACCCCCACGGGGATCTCGATAGGCGCCACCACCCAGCGGGCTACCAGGTCGGAGGCCGCCACCAGCAGAGCGCCCAAGGATAGGGTCAGAGGCACTCGGCGGGCGTAGCTCAGCCCGCAGAGTAAGCGGGCTAGGTGGGGCACAATGATACCGACGAAGCCTACGGGACCGGCAACCGCCACGCAGACCGCGCAGATCAGCACGGTCAACCCTACCAGCTCCAGCCGGCGGGCGGCCGGGTCCACCCCGAGGTTCCGGGCCGCCTCGTCGCCGAGTTCCAGAAGGTTCCAGTCCTGAAAGCGCCAGACCGATAACACCAGCCCAAAGAGAAAGACCGCCCCCACCGCCTGGGCATCGCCCCAGTTGACTCCGGAGAGCTTCCCGGCCATCCAGTGCAGGATCTCGAAGAGCGCAGAGTCTTGTAAGAGCAATATCCCGTGGGCTGCCGAACCGAAGAAGAAGGCGATGGTGAGTCCGGCTAAAATCAGGCGGTCTCTGGGGAACACGCCCGAGACCGTCATCGCTAGGACCGCAGCTCCGCTGATCAGACCGCCGACCGCAGCCGCCAAGAACAGAACCCCTTTGGAAGCCCCCCCGAAAACCGCCAAGGTCACGACCACAGCGAAGACCGCGCTCTGGTTGATCCCTAGAAGCTCCGGTTCACTGAGGGGATTGTGGGTGGCCAGCTGAATGAGCAGCCCCGCTAGGGCCAAGGCGCCTCCCAGCAGGGCCGCCGTCACGAAGCGGGGCAAGCGGATCTGATTTATGGCGTACTCTAGATTGCTCGACTCGGGCCCGAGGGATAAAGAGAGGGCTCCGACCGCCGCTAAGGCGAGCCAAACGAAAACAAGAAGTAGCAGAAAGCGAACTCGAGAGCTCACGAGCGGTCGTTGGACGGTTCTATGTCGGAAGCGGCGTCGCTCTCGGAACTCCGCGCCTCCCGCTGCGGCGCAACGCCTAGGAACTCCGCGCACTGGTCTAGGAT
>CAZDLH010000247.1:0-4757 GCA_964505925.1 uncultured Burkholderiales bacterium | reverse complement strand
CGGTGAGCAGATAGATGAAGGCGATCCAGATCCCCTTAAAACCTCGATAGAAAGTGAACAGGATCGCCGTCATCACAAACATAAAGAAAGCCAGGAGCTGCTCTGCGCTCCAGTCGGTGAGAGCGTAAGCCGCCACCAGCGCCACCAGCGATGGGGTCGCCGTCAGGAAGTAGCCCACCGCGATCACGCCCAGTTCGTCGCCTGCGAACGGCTGGAGGATCACGTTGCACTCCGGACAGCGCTTATTCATTGTGAAGCCCGACTTGAAGAGAGAGCCCTTCTCGCAACGGGGGCAGTGAGCGAACGCTCCCACTAAGAAGAGCTTCCTCAACCACCACACGAAGATAGCGAAGGCTCCCTTCGGCTTCTCCTCGGACACGGACTTGGTAGACATATCTCTATTCTTCCCCACTCGTCCGGCCTTCACCCCCATCGCAGCCTAGAGAAAGCGTACCAAGCAGGCCTCTCGAACTCGCCACCGGGCGGGCTCGACCTGGGTGGCAGGGCCGCTGCAGACTACAGGAAGTGCCCCTCGGGTGGTGAAGCGAAATCTGCGGGGAGGCACGAGTGCCCCGACCTAAGGAGCGGAATCGTGGAGCAGATCGCAGCCATACTAAAAGTGCTTAACACCATCTCGGTGGACGGCTTTAAGACCTCGATAAACCAAGTGCGAGGGGCGAAGCTTTCGGTCGACGGAAAGCTAGACCGGCTAAGGCTCACAGCCGCAGACGGAGAGGAGTTAGGGCTAACGATCAGCTCTGAAGGGTTCGGCATCCGGGGGATCTCCCTACCCTCCCCCGAGGACCCCAGCATCGGAGCCGACCCCTATCTCGAACGACTCGAGCTCGATCTAGCGCCGCCGCTGTTCGCTCGACTCGCCGAGATGCTCGACGACCCTACCATCGCCGAGATGCACAAAGTGGTCGACCGGGTGGTCTGTCGCGGCCTCCAGGTGAACGTCCGCCTAACCACCCAGAAGATGCTGCACGTGGACGTCGCTTTAGAGTCGTGCACGCTGTGCCAGGGCCCCTCCGAGATGATCCGGGTAAAGAACCTGAGAGCCTCTCTGGTGAACTTCGATACCACGAAGCCGCCGAAGCAAGCACAGAAAGACTGCCAGATCGTCTTGCGGGATCTCGACGTCGAGGTCCTGGAGATCTTCTTCGCCCGGGTACTCGAAGCCGTGCGCTCGCAGCTCCCTCCGGTTCTCGAAGAGTTCCACATCGAGCTGCCCGGACCGAAGATGGTCTGCGGTGGGGTGGCTCGAGTCAAGCTGCCGATCAAGTTCCGAGTGGACCTGAGCCTGGAGACCGAAAACGACCTGTTCGGAATCCACTTCGAGCGGTTCTACGTTCCCGGAACCAACATGAGGATCCCGAGCATGGTACGAAACATGCTCCTAGGACTCGTGCGCAGTACGGTCGAAAAGAAAGCCAAAGGGCTCATCGAAGTCTCGAACGAGTCGATCCGGATCAACCCGTGGTCGAAGATCCCCGTGAGCCTGGTGACAGCTGTGCACGAGTTTGCCGTTAGGGAAGGACTGATCATCGTGTCGTTTCGTGAGCCTAGAGACCGCCACATCCCCGCACCAGCCGTACTTCAGGCCGAAACCAGCGAGCGCGTGGAGATGCCGGGAGCCACGCCGTCTCCCCTAGCTCCGGGCCCGGCCCTCCGCTAGAGCCCGTGAGACCGATGCTCGTTAGCGACAACGATCCCCGACCTCCGCTAGAGCGGCTCGGCCGTTGGTTGGCCGCTGCTGCCATAGGAGCCTTGGCCGCGGCCGCGGTGGGCGTCATTTTGAGCCGCAAAGAGAACCCCGAACACCCCCGATCGGGTCGCGGTTCCCAGCTGGCCGAGCACGCCGAGAAAGAGGCCCAAGCCTCCATCGATGAGGCTCCCGCCGAAGTCGAGGTCGGCCGAGCCCTCTCCGTCGCGGATTTCGAGTTCTACGGGCTGAGCCATGCCGGCAACTCGCGCACCACTAATCAAGACACCTTCCGGGTGGTGGCGCTACCCGAGCTCGGACCGGACTACGCTCTAGCGGTGGTCTGCGACGGGATGGGTGGCCACGCCGGTGGCGAGGTGGCCGCCGAGATCGCGGCCAAGATCATCACCGCTGTGCTGGTCCGCCAGCGCTCCACCGATCCCGCCGAGATCTACGCCGCCCTCCGGGAAGCTCTGGAGCGAGCCGATGCCGCCATCGAGATGAGATCCTCCAAAGAGCGCCAACTTTACGGGATGGGCACCACCGCGGTGGCCGCCGTCTTCGGCAGCCAAGGCTTCGTACACTGTCACATCGGAGACTCCCGCCTCTACCAGTTCTCCGGAGAAGAGCTGATCTACCGCACCAAAGACCATTCGGTGGTCCGCTACCTCTTGGAGGAAGGGATCATCAGCGAAGAGGAAGCCAAGAGTCACCCCTACCGAGCCCACCTCACTTCGAGTCTCGGGGGCGGTAGGGAGGCCAACCGCCTGACCATCGAACCCCAGTGGAACGATCCGGAATCTCCGCTTCGAGCCTGGAGCCCCGGCGATCGGGTCCTACTTTGTAGCGACGGGCTGAACACCGAACTCAGCGAGCAAGAGATCCGCCGAGTTCTCACTCAGGCCGAGGGGAGCAGGGCAGCCGCAGAGCGCCTACTCGAAGCGACTCTAGCCACCGTAGCCCGGGACAACGTCACCGTCATCGTGGCGCAACGGCACTAACCCCCGAAGGCTCAGCTCTTTCCTAGGCGAGCCGGCTCGAGGACGCCGATGTACGGCAGGTTCCGATAGAACGACAGGTAGTCCAGCCCGTACCCCACTACGAAGTGGTCGTCGATGGTAAAGCCCAGATAGGCGATATCGAGCTCGGCGTTGCGCCGGATCGGCTTCGAAAGAAGGGTACAGATCTTCAAAGTCTTCGGCTGACGTATCGCCAACGCTCGGCAAAGATAGTCTAGGGTGAGCCCGGTATCGATGATATCCTCAAGGATCAGAACGTGCCGACCTTCGATATTCTCCTCCATATCTTTGACCATACGGACCACGCCGGAGCTGCGAGTGCCGTGGCCGTAGGAGGAGATACTGATGAAGTCCACCGCGCAGCGCACGGTGAGATGCTTCATAAGGTCGACGGTGAAGAGGATGGAGCCCTTGAGTACGCAGAGCAAGATCAGCTCTTCCCCCTCATAGTCTCGGTTGATCTGGGCGGCGAGTTCTCGCACTCTCCTCTGGATCGTCTCTCGGTCTAGGAGAATGTGGCTCAACTCTTCAGGAACGTAGGTGGTCTCGGACATGGGCTCAGCCTTTCCAAGAACCCCAGGCGAATCCTTTTCCTAAGCCGCAGAAGTTCCCTCACCCCTCGGGGGAAGCCGAAACTCAGGCTACCGGCGAGAGAAAAGCCAGCAGACACGACTGGGCCAGAGCGATGAAGGACATCCCCACCAAACTCCAGCGCCAGAACCGATGGTTTCTATGCGGCATCTGGAAGGCGCCGACCAGCAGCAGCATGGAGACCAACTGAAGTAGGAGCATCTCGAACTCCACCCTGGTGAGCCCGGACTTTGCCACCACCTTCACGTCCACACACAAGACCCAAAGACAGGCGCAAAACAGAGCGAACAGAACGAAATTCACCAACGACAGATAAGGGGTTCGAACCTGATGCACGCTCTGGCCGTTCCTGACCTAAGAGGGCGATCCCTGCACCAAAAGTGAATTTCCCTCAAGAAAGAGCCTCGTGAGGTGTTCCCTCTACAGGCCCGATCAGCTCTGGTCTAGCGGTTTCTCGAAGCGCCTCTCGGCGTACTCTTGATCGCCTGCCGCGAGCACCGCCGAGGCGGCCGAGCGACCCATATCGAAGATGTCCGTCATCTCGTGCTTCGGAGGGCGGAACTCAAAGCCGCCGGGGATGCGGTGGAAGTAGCCCTGACCATCCCCCTCGCCCTGCTGATTATCCATATAGCGGTCGAACAGATCGGCCCCGACCCGAGTGACGAAGCTCGGCGGACGAAGCTTCTGGCGGATCAGCTTGTCGCCGCTGTCCTTGTCCGCCACCGGCATACCCAGCTCCTGGGCGTGGAGGATGCTCCGGATAGAGAGGTTCTCATCGCTACCTTGCACCACCGGGCTACGCTGGGCTTGGGTGCGGGATAGGTTGAACGCCACCACCGCTCGACCCACCCCGGAGCCCTTGAGACGCTGGAAATAGTCGTCGAGGTGGGGGGCGAAGCCGCCGTACAGCTTTCGGTTGTGGGCATCGATAAAGTCCAGGGGGCCGGTATCGAAGTTCAAGGTGTCGAGCTTCACCAGTTCGCCCGTTTCGGGGTGGCGCGTCTGGGTGTGGACCGGCAAGATCACCAGGGAACGCTGGTCGGAATCGTCGGTGGCCGAACTGATGGACAGGTTGTCGACCGTGCCGCCGTCCACGAGCTGAATTCGGGAGAACTCCGTTTCGCCGCTGTCTCCTCGCTCCGCCACCTGAAACTGGGGCGCCTGGAAGAAGCCCGGAACCGCAGCGGACGCGGCTAAGGCTCCGGCCACATCGAAGTTGGGTGTCTTATCGGTGCTGAATACGAAGCGCCCGTCGCTATCGATCAGCTCCCGAAGCGGGTGGTCCTCCGGCAGGTCGGTATTCATCACCGTGGTGACCAGCTTCAGGCTGTGCGGCAGGTCCGAGAAGAGCACCGGGCGCCCCTCGATACCCAGCTTATCCGAGAGCAGCTCCTGAAAAGTCTGGTACATCTTCTGGGTGGAGAAGAGCCCCGTTCGGTCCA
>CAZDLH010000246.1:0-4760 GCA_964505925.1 uncultured Burkholderiales bacterium | reverse complement strand
GGGCTGGTCCAGTCCCCGGGCCAAGGCACGGTAGTCGACCCGCTTATCCTTACCCCCCACGATCACTCGAAGCGGCCGCTCCACGGCATCGACCGCCGCGAGAACCGCCGCCACGTTGGTGGCTTTCGAATCGTTTATAAAACGGACCTGTCCCACCTGTGCCACCTCCTCGAGGCGGAAGTGGAGCGGCCGGAACTCCCGTAAGCCCCGGCGCATCGATTCGAGGTTGAGCCCCGCTGCCAAGCCTGCAGCCATGGCTGCTAGACCGTTGCTCTCCATCGCTTTACCGACGAGACCGGGAGCCTCCCACTGGCACAGTTCGCTCGACACCCCGCCATGGAATCGCAAGACCCGGCGAGGACCGGCTCCAGGGGGCTCGAGATAGAGTCCGTCGGAGACCGCAGAGGTCACCGAGTAGAACAGGATCTCGGGCCGCTGATCGCTTCTTGGCGCAGGGAACCCTGGACCCCAAGAGGGGAGCCGGCCTTCGCTGAGCTGCGTTGCGATCCCCCGAGCGCCCTCGTCGTCGGCGCAGAAGATCGCGGTGTCCCCCTCTCCCATCTGAGCGAAGAGTCGGCCCTTGGCTCGGACATACTCGTCGAGGTCCGCGTGGTGGTCTAGGTGATCCGGTGTGAGGTTCGTCAGGACGCCGACCCGGGGACGAAACCGATGAACGGTCTCGAGCTGAAAGGAGGACACCTCGGCCACCACCCACTCGATGGACGCGGGCTGTTCTTGGAGAAGGCTCAGAAGCGGTACTCCGATATTGCCGCCAACGCAGCCCCGAGCGCCGAGCATCGAGCCCAAGAGGGTGCAGGTCGTAGACTTCCCGTTGGTCCCTGTCACCGCCACCATCGGGTAGCGGCACGCCCGCCAGGCGAGCTCCATCTCTCCCAGAAGAGGGAGGCTCCGATCGGCTGCCTCCCGGAGGAGCGGGTGATGCAGGGATACTCCAGGGGAGACCGCCACTGAGGTGCAGTCGTCGAGGTCCGAAGAGCTGTGCCCCCCCAAACGCCACTCCACCAGTCGGCCGTGCTTCTCGAACTCAGGAAACGGGAAAGCCGCCGCTTCCAGCTCCCCTCGAGAGCGCTGGTCGGACAGCCGCACGGCTACACCTTGGGCGAGGAGATAGTGCGCCACAGCGATCCCGCTCCGGCCGAGACCGAGAACCAGGGTGCGGTCCCCGGGACCTACCGCTACCACGGACAGCCCCCGGCTATAGCCGCAGCGCCCAAGAGCGCACATAGTGTAGAGACCAGCCAGAACCGTTGAACCACCTGGGTCTCGTGCATCCCACCCAAGGCGAAGTGGTGGTGGAGCGGACTCATTCGGAAAATGCGCTTGCCTTTGGTCGCTTTGAAATAGCTGACCTGAACGATCACCGAGACCGCCTCGAGCACGAAGATCCCACCGACTAGAACGAGCAGAACCGGGCGACCCAACAGGAGCGCCGATGCCGCCACTACGCCTCCCAAGGCCATGCTTCCGGTATCGCCCATGAAGATCTTGGCCGGGTAGCAGTTGTGCCAGAGAAAACCTAAGAGCGCTCCGACGAAGGCCACTCCGGTAGCGTAGACCGCGACCTCGCCTTGAAGGTAAGCCAGCCAGACGAAAAAGCCGATGGTCGGAAGGGCAGCCCCGGTGGCCAAGCCGTCCATCCCGTCGGCGAGGTTGACCGCGTTGGTGGTGGCCATCACCACTAAAGTCCCCACCGCCAAGACCCAGAACGCCCCTTCGAGGCTGAAGCCGAAGGGGAGATCGATGCGGCTCTGCCCCCGACCGAACAGAAGATAGAGCGAGGGCACGACCCCGAGCAGGCCTTGGAGTACCAACTTCTGGCGGGCCTTTAGTCCCAGATTTTGCCGCTTCAACAGCCCCGTGAGATCATCGAGCAGCCCGATCCCGAAGCCTCCGAGCACCACGAACCACAACACCGCCAGGGCCCCAGTGGGGGGTGCGGCGAGCCAGCTTCCGATAAAGGCGACCAGCACGAAGACGGCGCCCCCCATGGTGGGTGTGCCGGCCTTCACCTGGTGATCGGCCGGACCTTCCGGGCGGATCTCCTGGCCCCAGCCTCGGGAACGTACGAAACGTATGAACAGCGGGGTAGCTCCGCACGAAACGGCAGCGGTTCCCAATAGGAGTACGAGAGTGGTATTCAAGTCCATCACGAGGTCTGAGTCGCCTTCGAGAGATTATGTAGTACGGTCTCCAGCGCCATCCCTCGGGAGCCTTTCATCAACACGGTATCGCCGTCTCGAAGGGCTTCTCGAAGCGCGTCGGCTAGGACGTCTTTGCTTTCAAACTCGGCCGTCCGGACCCCTGTCGATCGGGCCTCCTCGGCGATGAATCGAGCCATCGTCCCGTAACAGAACAGCTGCTCGACCCCGTACTGGGAGAGCTCTCGCCCGATCTGGCGATGGGCCTCCTCCGCGTAGTCTCCCAGCTCGAGCATATCGGCCAACACCGCTAGGCGGCGGCCTCGGCAGGCAGCTAGAACGGCGAGGCTAGCCCGGAGCGATTCCGGGGCGCTGTTGTAGGCGTCGAAGTAGACCCGCGCATCACCGAGCCGATGCCACTCCCCTCGCCCCTCCGGCGGGGTCAACGAGGACAGCTGTTCCAAGGCGCGCTCGAGCGGCAGGTCTAGAGCCGCTAATATCGCCAGCGCGGCGAACAGGTCGTGCATGTGGTGCTCGCCCGGTAGCGGTAGTGTCCACTCGAGATCCAGCATACGAAAAGTGCTCGACTCGGAGTCGGCTTCGAGAACCTCTTGGGGGGCGATCACCCGATACGACTGGTCGGCGCCGGCCCTCGCGGGTCTCCCCGAGTAGGCCCAGACGGGCGCCTTCGAGCAGGTGCGAAGGTAGTCAAAGAAATCGTCGTGCAAAGGGAGTACGGCCCGCCCGTCGTCGGAGAGAGCACCGATCAGCTCCCCCTTCGCCTCCGCGATAGCCTGCCGGCTTCCTAAAAGTTCGATATGGGAGGTCCCGATGCAGGTGATGAGACCCACGTTCGGCTCGGCACAGTCGGCCAGCCGGGCGATCTCTCCTCGCCCCCTCATCCCCATCTCCAGAACCGCGAATCTATGTTCCGGTCGCAGATCGAGCAGGGTGAGCGGCACCCCGATATCGTTGTTAAAGTTCTTTGAACTAGCCAGAGCCGGTCCGAATTCCCCTAAGAACCGCGCCAGGATCTCCTTGGTCGTCGTCTTGCCCACAGAACCGGTGAGGCCTATGCAGATAGGATCGAGCGCGCGCCTGCGGTAACGCCCCAGCGCCTGGTAGGCGAAGGTGCTGTCGGGGACCTGGAAGCGGACCGCACCGGAGAGCTCCGCGGGTCCGGTCGGGGGCTCGGGACGGGCCCAGACGAAGGCCGCCGCCCCTTTGGTCAGCGCTTCTGTTAGAAAGTCGTGACCGTCGAAACGCTCGCCCACCAAAGGCACGTAGAGCGCTCCGGGGACCACCGTTCTCGTATCCGTCGAGATCTGAGTGACGACGCCGGAGACGGAGCCCTCCCCATCGTGGGCGGGCCTCCCGAGACAGTCGGCTACCTCCTCGAGAGTCCATCGGGTCACAGAACCGCTCGGCCTCCCAGTGGAGACTCCGAACGAGCCGACCTACGCCCGTTCAACGTCCTTCGCGCTTCGGTCCAGAGAAGATTCGCGGTCCGAAAACCGGGCGGTCGATTCTTTCCCAGGCGCTCTCGGATCGCTTTCCTTGCGGCTTCGCGATCATCGAAGTGGGTCTTGTGATCCGCGAAGATCTGATAGCGCTCGTGGCCCTTGCCAGCGATCACCACGGTGTCGCCCGAGCGAGCCCCTCGAATGGCGCTCGAAATGGCTGCCTCCCGGTCGAGTTCGATATGATAGTCGGCCTCGGGAGCGCCCCCCAGGATCCCCGCTTCCACCTGCTCGAGAATCGTGCGAGGGTCCTCGCCCCGGGGGTTGTCCGAGGTGAGGATCACGCGGTCCGCCATGGCCGCGGCGATCTCGCCCATCGGACTTCGCTTCGTCTGGTCGCGGTCTCCACCGCAGCCGAACACCACGCACAGACGACCATCGGTGATCTCCCGAGCGGCTTTCAAAACGTTGGAAAGACCGTCCGGCGTGTGCGCGTAGTCCACCAGAACAGTGAAGTCTTGACCTTCGCGGACCAGCTCGAAGCGACCCGGGATGCCGGCCATATTCGACAGCGCGCCGACCGTCTCTTCGAGTTCGATGCGGCGAGCCAACCCTACGCCTACCGCTGCCAATGCGTTGAGCACGTTGAAGGCTCCGGCCAGGTGCAGCGTCACCTGAGCTTTTCCCACAGGGGTCTTCACAACGAAGCGCGAGCCTTCGGGTCCGAACTCCATATCGCAAGCTCGGACGTGCGCCCCCTTAGTAAATCCGTAGGTGATGTACGGCACCTGTATCCGGTCGAGAATCCGACGTCCGTACGGGTCATCGATATTGATCACCGCGTACGGTGGGGCTTGACGACTCCAGTCTCTTCCCAAGCCGGTGAAAAGAGAGCGCTTCACTTCGAAGTACTCTTCCATACTGCCGTGAAAATCCAAGTGGTCCTGACTGAGGTTCGTGAAGACCGCAACATCGAAAGGGATACCGCTCACTCGATGGAGCGCCAGCGCGTGGGAGGAGACCTCCATGACTACGGAGCGGTTCCCTCCGCCCACCATATCGTACAGCAGCTCTTGGAGCTCCGAAGCCTCCGGGGTCGTGTTTCGGACCGGTCGCTCTTCATCGCCCACCCGAGCCCGAA
>CAZDLH010000245.1:0-4764 GCA_964505925.1 uncultured Burkholderiales bacterium | reverse complement strand
AAAAGCGCTCCTGGGGCTCTTCTAGGGGCAGACGACTGTAGAGAGCCATCCCATACATATTGTCTTGGGGAACCTCGATGCGATACTCGAAGCCGCTCGTTACCGGAACCAAGCTCTCCAGCCACCACTCGTCGACCTCCATCAACAAGAGAAGGTCCGGCGCTTGCTCCGCGATCATCTCTTTGAGTTCGGTCGTGTCGCGGTTCTGCAAAAGCACATTCGAGATCAGAAATCGGACGCGGTCCCCGTCCCCGTCCATATCGGGCTCGACCGCCTTCGACTCGACCGCCCATAGAGGCGTGTAGGGTACGATCTTGGCGCCTTGCCAGAGGGCGCAAAGAATCAAGAGTAAGACGGCCGCCAAAGCCTTCCCGTGGAGCGGACCGAGGAGCCAGCCGCAGAGCGCTGCGCCCAAGACCGTGAGAACGAAAATCTGGACTCGCGGAAACTCCCAGACGCGAATATACCAAACTTGGAAGGGGAGGAGCGGGGCTGCGGTCATCCCCACGAGGAGTACCACCAGAACCCATCCCGAAAACCTCATCACATCCATAGGCCGTCCTCCTTCTTCGCGGACTCGGAGATCTCCGGTCGCTCCGCCTTTAATACTCGTTCATACAGGGTCCGCGCCTTCACCTGCGGACACCGTCGAGCGGCGTCGAAGTTTGACCTAGGGAGGAGGCTTGCCCTGCCTTCTCCGAATGGGCACCTCATGAAAACCGTAGCCATGTTACTCGCGGGTGGTGAGGGGAGTCGCCTGACGGTGCTATCCGAGCAGAGGGCGAAGCCGGCCGTCCCGTTCGCTGGAAAGTATCGGATCATCGACTTCACCCTTTCGAACTGTGTCCACAGCGACATCAATACCGTCGGCGTCTTGACCCAGTATCGCCCCCATAGTCTCAACGAACATATCGGTGTAGGTAAGCCGTGGGGCCTCGACCGATCGCGAGGCGGAGTGAAACTGCTTCCGCCTTATCACGGTCGAGAGAGTCAGAAATGGTTCGCTGGAACCGCGGACGCGATCTACCAGAACTTGGGATTCATCGAAGACCACCGAGCCCAAGCGGTCCTCGTGCTCTCGGGGGATCACATCTATAAGATGGACTACCGAAAGATGCTGAAAGCTCACCACGACAGCGGCGCAGACCTCACCGTAGCGGTGAGGGAGGTCCCCCTAGAGGAGACCGATCGCTTCGGAATTATGAAGGTCGACGAGAGCGGCCGTATCGTCGAGTTCGCCGAGAAGCCGAAGAATCGAGACAAGGGGAACCTCGCCTCCTTGGGGATCTACGTCTTCGGCGCCAAAGTTCTCGATACCGTGCTTCGAAGGGAGGTCCAAAACCATCCCGACCTCGACTTCGGTAAGCACGTCATACCGGCGATGATCGCCGAGGGAGCCAAGGTCAACTCCTATCGATTCGAAGGCTATTGGGTCGACGTGGGTACGATGGACTCCTATCTCTACACCAACCTAGAACTGGTGAAGAGCCGAGATAAGCTGGACCTCTACGATGATCGCTGGCCTATCCTGACCAAGTCCGAGGAGCGCCCGGCCGTCAAGATCGGCCCCCAAGGCAAAGTCACCGAATCCATGGTCTCCAACGGATGCGTTATCAAAGGACTCGTCCGCAACTCCGTCTTGTCCCCAGGGGTCTTCGTATCGCCGGGGGTCGTCATCGAAAACTCCGTGATCATGAACGACGTCTGGGTGGGCCCCGGCGCTCACCTCAACTCCGTGATCATCGACAAGGAGGTCTCCATCGGCCCGGGCGCCGTGGTCGGACCTGGAGACGCGAGCGTTTCGAACGTCAAGATGCCCGACAAGATGTGCTTCGGCATCACCGTCGTCGGAAAGGGAGCGGTAATCCCAGCGGGAGCGAGGATCGGAACGAACGTCCTCGTCGAGGCTGAGGTGGAAGAGAACAACTTTCCGGAAGGAGGGGTGGTCCCTGACGGAGCCACCGTGGAGAGATCGTAATGAGTCAAGCTTTTGCACTGATCATGGCTGGGGGTCCGAGCCCAGGCCTTTCCGTCCTTACGGAAGTTCGAGCGGCCCCCGCAATTCCGTTCGGCGGTAAGTATCGCCTTATCGACTTTTCCCTTTCGAACTGCGTGAACTCCGGCATCTTCAATGTCGGGGTCCTCACCCAGTACCGCCCGCACAGTCTGAGCGACCATCTGGGCACCGGAGCGCCCTGGGACCTAGACCTCATGCAAGGGGGTCTCCGGGTTCTGCACCCCTACCAAGGCGGAAAGTACGGAGACTGGCAGCAAGGGACCGCCGACGCGGTTCGCCGAAACTTAGAGTTCGTCGGTGAGCAGTCGGAGGAGCACGTGCTGGTGCTCGCGGGAGACCACGTCTACACGATGGACTATCGACCGTTCCTCGAACGCCACATCGAATCCGGCGCCGATCTCACCGTGGCCTGTCGCCGGGTGAGCCCCCACGAAACCCACCGCTTCGGCATGATCGTCAAAGGGAGCGACGATAGCATCATCGGCTTTGAAGAAAAGCCGAAACGTTCGCGTCAGACCCTGGCATCGATGGGGGTCTACGCCTTCCGAAGGGACGCCCTAGTCCGGGCGCTCGCCGACCACGAAGCCCTCGACTTCGGACGCCACGTACTGCCCGCCTTAATCAAAGGCAAAGCTCACGTTCGGGCCTACACCTTTCCGGGCTACTGGAGCGATATCGGCACCGTCCAGGCTTACTGGGAAGCAAATATGGGTCTACTATCCGAAGACCCCGCGCTCGACCTCGATAACGAAGAGCAGAGGGTTCATACCCGTAGTGAAGAGCGCGGCCCTGTCTGTGTCGGGCCGTCGGCCCAGGTCGATAACAACCTCCTCAGCAACGGCTGCCTGGTGAACGGAACGGTCAGCCGCTCGATCTTGAGCCCAGGCGTTCGAATCGAAGAAGGGGCGGTGGTGACCAACAGCATCATCCTCCACGAGACGGTGATCGAAGCAGGCGCTGTGGTCGATAACTGCATCATCGACAAGAACTGCATCATCTCCCGAGACGCCAAAGTTGGATTCGGCGATGACAACACCCCGAACGAAGCTCTGCCTCAGGCCCTCAATACCGGCCTGACCATCGTAGGGAAAGATTCGGTGATCCCCAGCGGGATCGTGCTGGGTCGAAACGTCACCCTCGGGTCCGGGACCGGTGTCAAGCACTCCGCCTTCAAGAAGAAGAAGGGGGTCGCCAGCGGTAGCGTGATCGCCTGACGATAGAGCCAGTCCGCGGCTCGACCGCCCGGGTCCGCCCGATCGACACGCCAGTCGGTCGAGCGGACTTTCTTTTTTTTGGGGGCGGGGAGGATAGAGCGTTCAAAGGATAGCGTCGAGTAGGATACCGACCTGGCTGATGAGCCAGGAGGCGGGCAGAAAGAGGAGCTGGGAAGCGAGGGTCCCGGCCACCGTCCCCAGAGCCAACCAGAACGTCATGGTCTCGACATCCTCGATCGAGCGTTTACCCTCGATCGCCTCATCCACGATGATAGCGCTAGCGGGATCGACCAACAGACCTAAGGTTATCGTCGCCACCCCGTTGATCAGCGGAGACAGTAGGGTCGTCGTCCGGGCCACTTCAGGGGAGAGCGCGGCTCCTGCGTAGATGGCTGCCAACTGGCCTACCGTCTGGAAAGCGAACACCAGCACGTTGGCCCAAAGAAACGCTTTGGGCAGCCGCTGGAGTGCACTCCAGCTGAGCGCCAGTCGCCAAGGGGGGGTCAGGCAGGCCAAGAGCGAGGGCCATCTCCGGGGGTTGAGCCCCTGGATCAGCACGCTCTCGAGGGACCCGCTGCGATCGAGCCCATCGATCATCTTTCGATACAGGTTCGCGAAGCTCGGAAGAAGGAGTAGCCCCACCAGACAGCCCACCGTAGCCCCCAGTAGAAGACCGCGGTAGGCCCACTCCATCTCGGGGAGCGCCTCCGGCCCCCGAGCCTTGAACTGGTCTGTCATGGCCCCGACGAAAGGGGCGTAGACCTGACCGGCCAGCCGGGCCAGAAGCGAGAAAAAGTTAAAGACGGCGATGGCCATCGCGACTTTAGCGGTGCGGACCGCGGCGACTCTCGAGCTGTAGACGGTGCCCGTCAGCAGCAAGATGACCGCGTTACCGAAGATAAGCCAGGCCACCGTGGAATCCAGCTGCCCGGCGAGTCCACCGATGCCTAGGGTGGCCCAAGCGATCAGCTCCACCGCAGGCATGAAGAGGAGCAGGCCCAGAAGGCACCCCAGCACGTTCCCCAGGATCAAGAGGAAAGCCACTCGCAGCACCTGCTCTTCGGGACGGCGACCGTCCTTAGCTTGGTCGGTGATCAGCGCTGCCTGGGGGTCCACCCAGACCGAGAAGGCGATGGCCGCGAAACTGTTGACCAGACCGCTCAACAGCAGTGCGGTCTGCTTAAAGTCGGGATACAGACCCGAGACGGTTACGGCGGCCAACGCTCCGACGGTCCAGATCGCGGTAGCCAAAACATTGAAGACCAGAAAAGCCTTAGGTAGTCCGGTCAACGACCAAGGTTTGACCCCGAGAAAGCCCGGGGGGCGGAGCCCGGAGAGGATCGCCTTCCAACTAGCCGGCTTGCCCAGGAGCAGAAGAGCCCTCAACAGACTCTCTCGGGCATAGATGGTTCGGACCGCTCGGCAGCATAGCTCGATGAGGCTCGGTAGCAGCAGCAGGGCCACCGCCCCCCCGGTCGCCGCTCCGATGATGATCCATCTCATCTGATCGATGAGGATGTCGATGTCTCCGGT
>CAZDLH010000244.1:0-4767 GCA_964505925.1 uncultured Burkholderiales bacterium | reverse complement strand
CCCGTATCTACGCCGGTCACGGTCTGCCCGTCCTGCTCACCCCGGACCCCGAGTGCCGGGACACCTCCAACATCTACATCTGGAGCTTTCTGGTGTTTGTGCTGGGCCTATCCGGTGGCGACTACTTCACCTCCAGCCACGGCGCACCGCAGAAGCAGTCCGACAAGATCCTGGCCCCCGACGGTGCTCAGTTCCTGCCGCCTCTGTACGCCCGCATCGTGGATCATCTGTTCGACATCCTCAAAGAGGCGGAGTCGCCAGCTGGCTTCACCATCAACCTGGCCGCTCGAAACGACCGAAACCTCCTGCGCACTCTGACCTATCCTCGGATGGCCAAGCTGTATGGAGACTATCTCCGGAGCGGCCCCGGCTCGAGCGCCGCGCTCACCAAGATCGACAGCGCGATAACCCAGGGCCTACGACTCCACCTGGATTTCTTCGGCGGCTCTGGCTACCGCACTCTGGACGCCATCTTCACCGAACTGGGTATCGAGAAGGTATTCGAAGGCGGCTATATCTGCTCCGAAGAAGATCCGTTCTTCCATAACATCGGTTTCCGCGTGGGGAAGAAGAAGGACGGCTCCGGCTTTGAGGTGGTCCACGATAGCGTCGATGCGTCGGTGCCTGCGGTGGTGGAGAGCGCCGGCTACGAAACCCTCCTCAGAGACGTCCCTGTGGGGGCGATGGTCTTCAATGTCGATCCGGATGCCGACCGATTCGTGGTGGGCCAGGTACTCCCCCACGGCGAGTTGGCCTCCCTCGAAGAGCTCGGGATCTCCCACATCGATCTGGGCTCGGAGCGACTCTTCGCAATCTTGTCACCCAACCAGTTCTTCCTACTCTTGGCGGAAAACGATCGACGCCTCGCCGTCGAGGACGGCTCTTGGTCCACCACCAACCCGTTCGATGTGCACACCTACGTCTCGGCTCTAGCCTGGGATGAGTGGGCCGCCCATCACGGGATCCCGGTGGTTCGAGTGCCCGTGGGATTCAAGGAGATCGCCGCGATCGTACGGCAGGTCGAAGAGCAGATGGAGGTCCCCGGTCGCCAGATCGTGGTGGAAGCAGAAGCCGGGCAGAAGATCGCTCTAGGACCCCGCCCTAAGCTCCACCACGCCGGGGAGGAGTCGGGCGGAAAGATCGGTGGTCCGACGGTTCCGATCCCGAACATCCTGGGCCAGCAGATCCTGGCTGTACGAGAAAAATCCAGTGGCGAGGCCTGCGCGTCCGCGGTGGCCTTAGCGGCAGAACTGTACCTGGGCGGCGGTGCCCAGAACCCCGAGAAGATGTTCCTGAACCGGCTCCTCAAGCAGGTGTTCGAGACCTCTGGCGTGCTCAACCCGATGGAGTACCGGGGCGATATCGTCCACTACAACGAAGCCATATTCGACCCTAGAGAGCTGGCGGCAGCCAAAGCTGAAGGGATCGCAGAGCGAGTGGTCTTCAACGACTGGTTCGCAGAGATCGCTCGCCGCTTGAACGGGGGAGCAGCCACCTTAGAGCAGACTCAAGACACACTGTCCGAGGCCCTGCCCGGGCTCAAGGATCTGTGGAGTGCCCTGGAGTCGATCACCGTCTGGTCCGATGGGCTCCAGTTCTGGTTCGAGGCCGGGAACAGCACCGGCATCCGGGATCTGTGCATCCGTCCTTCCGGAACCGACGCCAAAACGAAGATCTATTTCGACGGCACGGACAAAGATTCGATGCGTCGGGTGTTCGAAGAGCACTTCCAGACCTTCACCCCCCCCCGAGGCGTAGGCTCCAAGCGCTAGAGGGCACCGTCTCGATGGCCTACCTCTATCACTTGAGTCGACAGGCTGGCTGGGAGCCGAACCTAGCCCCAGCCAGCCTGGCCGCCGAGGGGTTCGTCCATCTGTGCACCCTGGAGCAGCTGCTACCCACCGCCGAGCGCTGGTTCGCCGAGGAGCAGCGGCTCAAGCTGCTTCTGCTCGACGATGAGCTTCTCGGGCCCGCCTTGCGATGGGAGGATAGCTACGGCCACGGGCAAGCCTTTCCCCACTACTACGGGGCGCTGCCGGCGAACTCGGTTCGAGCCGTTCTACAGCTGGAGCGGGCAGGCTCCGGAGAGCCGTTTCTGCTCCCGTACGCCCTCCGGGCTCTATCGACCCCCAGCCCCCTCCTGGAGCCGCCTGACCTACATTCGGTGGCGCTGATCGAGCCTCGTCTGCGGTTCCCGAAACCGGTCCTTCCCAAGCGAGGCCTCCTGTGCTATTTCGAAGAGGTGTGGCCGCGACTGGCGGCTCTACCCGGAGCCCGGGAACTCAGCGATCTAGGCTCGGCCATCGGCCCGAAACGGGTCCTCCTGCTCCGACGTTCCGGGGTGGATCTGTTCGTGGCTTGCCCTGGAGTGGGCGGCCCGCTGGCCGCCGCAGGCCTCGAAGAGCTGATCGCCTTGGGCGGTCGAACCTTCATGCTGTGCGGAGGCGCCGGAAGTTTGCAGCCAGGACAGCCGTTGGGGGCGCTGGTCCTGCCCGACCGGGCCTACCGAGACGAGGGCGTCTCTCACCACTACCGCCCCCCTTCCGCCGCCATCGCCGTGCCGCCACTCCTTCACAAGCGCTTGGCCGCAGCCCTCGATGCCCGGGGCGTTCCGTACCGCTCAGGCGCAAGCTGGACGATCGACGCGCTGTACCGCGAAACGCCCGAGCGGGTGGCGAGACGACGGCACGCAGGCTGCCTAACGGTGGAGATGGAGCTGGCTTCCCTGCTAGCGGTGGCGGAGTTTCGTGACTGTGAACTCGGGGCCCTACTCTACTGCGGCGACGACCTGAGCACCGAGGAGTGGGATTTTCGAGAGTGGACTTCGGCCCATACGGTGCGCGAGCGGCTCGTCGAACTCAGTCTCGATCTGTTGACAGCTGTCGATTGAGCTGAACTGGCCTAAGGGAGCTGGTTTTCAGTGGCACTGGCTGACCATCCAAGCCCGATCGAATCGCCATCTCTGTAGGTCCCCGGCGGGGAGAAACCAGTAGAGCGCCCCGGCGTCTCCCCAACTCATGTTCCCCACCTCTGCGAACTGCATCAAAAGCTCCCATGGTCCTTCCGTTCCGGTCGCCTCAGCGCACTCGGCCTCCATCTCGTCGCTCTGAATCGGATGGGGGTAGCCGCCGATCTGAACTTCCGTAGCTAGCTCCTCTAGGAACTCGGCATAGCACTCCTGCGCCGCTTCGTCGGCTAGCCCAAGCCGCTGCCGCTCCAGCGAAGGGTAGCTGAGGCTGGGCTGAAACTCAAGCTCGAGGCGCCGATAGGTCTCAACCGTGATCTTCTTCTTGAAAAGACCGAAGAGCCCGCTGGTCTGTCCCTCCGGGAGCTTCTCTTTCGGGTACTCCTGCTCTCCGAGCTGCCAGATCACCACCGCGTGCCCTCGATCAGAGCTGGAGCTCCCCCAGTGCCGGTTATCGTAGAAAAAGAGCAGATAGCCGTCCTCGCGAGGCCAGTGGGGCACCTCTCGACAGGCGATCTGTGCTACGAAGTTCAGCGGGCAGCCCTCCTTCTCAGGCCACTGAAAATCGGGATCGACCCGGGGCAGCCCCCCGCAAAACGACGACCCTCCGGCGGCCCGCTCCGACAGAACGGGAGCGCCCCGGAGACAAGGTCGAGACGCCTCTTTGAGGCGGGCCTCGTAGGGCGTAAGGGCAAACCGTTCGATCTCTTGGTCATGCATGCTGGCCACCATCTCCCTTCCCAGGAACCGCTCCTAGCTCCGCCTCTGCCGGTCCATGGCCAGGAATCTTTGGTACTGTTCCGGAGTGTCCACATCCCATCTGATCGCAGGGTCGTCGGTCTCGACCCAGCTTCGAAGGGGCCCGAGGGCTTGGACCAGCGGTCGGGCCCCCTGTTCGACGGGGGCTCCCTCGAGACGACGGAGAAACTCCCGAGAAAAGAGGGCGGGATGCCCCCCTCGCCCTCGATAGGAGAGCGACCAGACCAGCGCCTCCTCGTTCTCCGAACGAGCCTGGAGGAGTTGACCATAGGTGCCTTGCTCCACGAACGGATGATCTACGAGGCAGACCAAGACCCAGGGGGCCCGTTCACCCCACGTCTTCCAACCGAGAAGAAGCGACGAGAGTTGGCCCTCCTCCGGTTTGGTCTGTGTGACCGCAGGTAGCTCGACACCGAGATGCTCCCGCGGAAGCGAACTCACCACCCCCTGGCGAACCCCGAGGCCGGAGGTTCGATGGGCGATCTGCTGGAGAAACGTGGGCGCGTTTGGCTCGTCAGAGGTGGGAAGAAGCGCTTTCGGACGACCCATCCGCTGAGACCGCCCCCCAGTGAGGATCAGAACGAGGCCGTCGGCGTCGAGGTCCTGGCCCGGCCGGTCGAGCACCATAGCCTATTCTCCCTGTTCCAACGCCATCTTGCGCACAATCTGGACGGCCCGGGCGATCTGTTCGGGCGGCACGGCCGTGAAGCATAGCCGCAGACAGTGAGCAAAATCGGCTCCGAAGGCCTCGCCTGGCGCGGCGCAAAGACCCTTCTCCATCCACTGCTCCAAGACCGACCACGCTTCATCGCCGCTGGCGAACGGCACGAACAGGTACGCCCCGGCGACCGGCGCCTGCATGGTGGGAAACGCTTCAAGGAGTAGGTCCCGGGCCTGACGATAGGCTCGGCACTGATCCCTAAGAAAACGGTCGTACTCCTCCCGAGGGGCTCCGACGGCCGCCAACCCCACCTCCTGGACGAGATCGCTCAGATTGTAGACCTGGTGAGTGGAAACCCTGATCACCCCCTGCATCAGGGAGG
>CAZDLH010000243.1:0-4772 GCA_964505925.1 uncultured Burkholderiales bacterium | reverse complement strand
GATCAATGTGGTCCGGAAGCACACTTCGACCCTCAAGGGCGGGCAGCTGGGGCAGCTTCTCCTCCAGCGCTATCAGGCCATCGAGCAGGTGGCCCTCTCGGACATCGCGCTGGAGTGCGACCACCGACAGACGGTATCGCTGATCGGATCTGGACCGGCGACGGGCGACCCTTCCACGGTGGAGCAGGCTCGGAAACTCCTACAGGAGATCGCCCCGGAGCACGAGCGCGCTCGGTTCGAAGCGGCTCTGGTGGAGACCCCCAGCCACCTCCCCGTAAAGTGCACCGTGCTCGCCGGCCCCGAGACGCTGCTGCAGACTGCACGGGGCCTCTGTTCCCCCCTCCTAGAGCACCCCGAGTGGAGCGCTCGGGTAGCGGGTCCGGTACCCGAACTCGCCCGAACCTGGTCCGCCCTCGCTCTAGAGCTTCAAGAACGCGGGGAGCGGGGGACCCTAGTAGCCGTCGGCGAGCCCACCGTCGAGCTGGCTCAGCTCTCACCGAGCGCCCGGGGGGGGCGCTGTCAAGAGCTGGCGCTTCGATTCGCACGCCGTATCGCTGGCCACCCGGGGATCCGACTTCTGGCCGGTAGTTCCGACGGGACCGATGGCCCCACCGAGCACGGCGGAGCGGTGGTCGACGGTAGCTCCTATCGGGAGCTGGTACGCTCCTTCGGTGCGGAGCGCCTCGAGGCGGCCATCGACCACCACGACAGCAGTACCGCCCTCGAGTCGGTCCCCCGCCTTCTGCTGAGCACGGGGCCCACGGGCTTGAACCTCACGGACCTTTATCTCCTGCAGATAGGAAACCCGTAGCGCGCTTGTCCTCCCAGCGCAGGATCGACATGCGCTGCGCGAGAAGCTCGAACCCGTGGACCCCTTGCAGATCGTCATCGGCCTCTGTTGCATCCTGGTGGCGCTACTCATCCATGAGTACGCTCACGCCTGGATGGCGTACCGGCTGGGCGATCCCACCGCAAAATATGAAGGCCGATTGACCTTGAACCCGCTGGTCCACTTCGACCTGTTCGGCTCCGTAGCGCTCGCCATCTCGTACATCACCAGCGGCGGAATGATGATCATGGGGTGGGCCAAGCCGGTGCCCATCAACAGCGACAACTTTAAGAACCGAGATCTCGACATCGCCTTGGTGGCGGTGGCCGGCCCGATGGTCAACTTCATCGCGGCCTTCGCCTGCTCGCTGTTCGTGCTCACCGGTCTCGTGGTGAACACCCCCGCCTACCCCATCTTCCGAACCTTGATCGTGGCCAATGTGGGCTTCGGGCTGTTCAACCTGATCCCGTTTCCCCCCCTCGACGGCTGGAAGATCCTAGGCTCTATCCTACCCGGTGAACTCGCGGAAAAGCTGCGCAGGCTCGAGGCCAAAGCCGGGCTGTGGGCTTTCGGCGGGCTGTTTCTACTTCTAGGGCTGCTCGGGCCTTCGGTCTTGGCGCCGCTGAACAGGATGGTCCTGTCGATCTTCTTAGGGGGAAGCCTGTAATGGGACCCAACGAAAAGAGCTATCAGGTCCAACTGCCCTTCTTCGAGGGCCCGTTGGACCTACTCTTGAACCTAGTGGAGCAGTCCGAGCTCGACATCACCGAGGTGAGCCTCGCTCAGGTGACCGGTCAGTACCGAGAGTACCTAGAGCTCCTAGGCCAGCTGGACGTGGAAGTGGAAAGCTCGTACCTTCTGGTCTTCGCGCAGCTCTTGGAGCTCAAATCTCGCCTGCTCCTACCTCCCACCCTCGATGAGGACTTCGATCCTCTGTTCGGGCTCGACGAGGGGCCGGACGAAGACGATCTGCTGACTCGCCTGCGGGAGTATCAGCGCCTAAAGCGGGGCGCGGAATGGCTGGCCGAGCGCGAGAATCAAAGCCTAGCCCGCTACCCTCACCCCTCGGGGCTCAGCGCGCCCGAACAGCCGCTACTCGACGTCTCGCCCCGCTCGCTCCATATCGCTGCGATGAGGCTGCTCAAGCCCCGGAAACCGTTCAAAGAGCCGATCGGGTTCCGCAGAGTCGAGCTTTCCGTACCCCAGCGCGTGGATCAGATCTGGGAGCGTCTCCAGAGCCGCCTCGCCGACACCGGACTAGGCCGCGTGCGATTCTCCGAACTTCTCGAAGAGGACCAAGGCGAGAGGCGCTCTCTGGTCGTGGTCACCTTCTTAGCGCTCTTGGAGATGGCTCGCCGTCAGCGCGTGGCCATCTATCAGCCCCATCCCTCCGCGGAGATCGAGTGCGAACCGTACCCGGCAGGGATACGGCCTACCGCGCTCAGCACAAACTAAGGAACACCTATGCCCAGTCGAAAAATGTCACCGTCCCAGATCTTGGAAGCCATGCTGTTCGCCTCCTCCGGCCCCTTAAAGCTAGAGGAGCTAGCCGAGGCCGGCGGCTGGACGCGCAGTCAGACCGAAGAGCATCTCGCACAGCTAGAGAGCGTACTGAGCAGCCGAGCCATCGAACTTCGGAAGATCGCCGGAGCCTACCAGCTCCTGACGCGCAGCGAGTGCGCTCCCTATGTCGAGCGCATCCTCCAGGTTCAAAACAAAAAACGCCTCACCCGGGCCCAGCTCGAAGTGCTCTCCGTCATCGCCTATAAGCAGCCGATCACCCGGGCCGGCATCGAAGCGGCCCGGGGGCTCAACAGCGACCGAAGCCTCTCGCAGCTGGTAGACCTCGAACTGGTCGCCCAGACGGGCCGAGCCGAACTGCCGGGCCGCCCTTTTCTGTTCGGTACCACGAGCCTATTCTTGGAGCACTTCGGGCTTCCGAACCTGGGCGCCCTGCCTGAGCTCGCTTGGGATGAAGAGCCCCAAGAGAGCCCGGAACCGTTTCGCTTGGAGCAGTACCGCGAAGAAGAGAAACCGATCCGCTCCCGGGAGATGGAGCAGCTGGCCGAGGACATCTCGGGCCCGAGCAGCAGCCTTTCACGCCTGTTGAGCAAGATCCGGCGTCAAGAAGAGCCCGAAGACAGGACCGTCCCTCGAACCTAGCGCTCTACGGGGAGCGGTCCTAGAGTGCTCGAGGCGCGCTGCCTAGTCTAGAGCGGAAAAAGCACCGGCAGTACGAGATAGACGATCAGCGCCACCATCAGCAAGAGCGGCATCCCCACCTTGACAAAGTCGGCGAACCGGTAGCCTCCGGGGCTGACCACCAGGGTGTTCACTGGAGACGCCACCGGGCTCAAGAAGGCGCAGGAGGCGGCGATGGCCACCGCCATCAGGAACGGCCGCCCCGATACGCCTAGCTCCATAGCGGTGCTCCAGGCAACCGGGGCTAGAATCACTGCGGTCGCGGTGTTGGAAAGGAACTGGTTGAGCAGCGCGGTCACCAAGAAAAAGACCAGCAGCGCGAGCCTGTCGGGCATATCCGAGACGAGATGAAAGAAGCCCTGGGCCAAGAGCGCGACCCCGCCGGTCTTCTCTAGAGCGGTGGCCATCGGCAGCAGCGAGGCGATCACCACCAGACTCTCCCAGTTGATGGAGCGATAGGCTTGCTTGGAGCTGAGACACCGAGTGCCGATCAGCGACGCCGCTGCGATCATGGCCGCGATGGTCGGCGGAAGCCCATCGATATTGAAAAGGACGAGCAAGCCGACCAGGATAGCCACGGTACGGCTCTGGGCCGCGGAGTCTTTAGCCCGAACCTCGAGCTCTCTGGGGATCCCGACCGCCACATAGTCGTCGCGCTCTTCGGCCGCCGCCTTGAGGATCTGCCAAGGACCGCCGACGAGGAGAGAATCTCCGAAGGCCAGCGGCAGCTCTTGGAGAGGCCCTTCGACCAGCCGCCCTAGCCGCTTCACAGCCAGAACCCTGAGTCCGAACCGTTCGGTAAAGCGGACCTCGCTCAGACTCCGACCGATCAGTCGAGAGCGCGGGGTCAGCAAGAGTTCTACCGCTCCCGTCATCTCCGAGGCGCGCTGCACTGTCTCCTCCGTCGGCGACTCTTCAGCCAGACGGTTCTCCTCAAAAAAGAGCTCCATCGCCTCTCGCTCCGCCAGAAGGAGCAGTCGCGTCTCCGGCTCCAGGGGGGCGCTGGCCTTAGCCGGATGGAAAGCCCCCTTACCGTCGAGCCAGCCTAGCAGGGTCACCCCCGTGCGCTCGGCGATCCTCAGCTCCTTCGGCGACCTACCGACCATCGGATGGTCGGTGGGGAGTACGGCTTCCCTGAGGCGATGATCGATCTGGTAGCTGAGGGCCAGGTCCTCGATGGTCAGCACCTCCGAAGGAGCCTTCTCCGGCGTCTTGCCATCGAGTAGCCTCTGCCCGAACAGCCCGAAGTAGGCCACCGTCACCGCCACCAGCAGTAGTCCGAGTGGAGTGAATTCGAAGAAACCGAAGGGCGCCTCCCCCGCTTCCTCTAGGGCTGCGCTGACGATGAGGTTCGGAGGCGTGGCGATCAAAGTGAGAGTCCCGCCCATCAGAGCCCCGAAGGCCAGCGGCAGCAGACAAGATCGCAACGACCTTCCGCTGGCCTTGGCCGCGGCCACCACTGCGGGCAGTAGTAGCGCTACTGTCCCAGTCGAACTCATGAAGGCCGAAAGGGGGGCCGTGATCAGTACCACCAGCGCAACGAACCGGGAATAGCTATCCCCGGTCTGCTTTAGGAGCCAAGCGCCCACCTGGTCGGCCACCCCGGTGGCCTGTAGAGCTCCACCCAGCACAAAAAGGGCGCAGATCAGTAAGACCATCGGATCGGAGAAGCCCGCAAGCTCCTACTCGAGCTCCAAGACCCCCCCTAAATCCAGAGCGAGCAGCGAGAGCAGAGCGACCA
>CAZDLH010000242.1:0-4794 GCA_964505925.1 uncultured Burkholderiales bacterium | reverse complement strand
CAGCGGATCGGTTCAGAATGTTACAAGCTCGTAACCTAAAGTCGATAGAACTCCAGCTGCGATCCTGGAAGCCGTGTCAGTATGTTCTCAAGTCAAAGACTCGCAAGGCCTGTCGCTCCCCCAACCTTTCGTTTCGAGTGGGGACCAGACGGACGAGTCTCTAAAGGAGAACAGAATTATGGGTTTACTCAGCGGTATCGGAAACGCGGTCAAAGGTGCAGTAGGGATCGCCACAGCTCCGGCTAGAACCGCCCTCAAGGTGGTAGGAACCGGCCTGTCCACCGGCGGAAACGTCTTAGGGAAGGTGGCCACCGGCAACCTGTCGGGCGCGGCCGGCGCCCTGTCGGAAGGGGTGCGACAGCAGGCCGGTAACGTCACCGGATTCTTTACCGAGAACGTCGACAATGTGAAGCAGATCGCCGGAGGGCACGCCGATTTTGTGCGGGGCGGAGTGGGTCTGATCGGAGAGCCGATCCGGGGCGCGGCGCGACTGACTGGCAACGGCCTGCAGACGGCCGGCGGCGCTCTCTCCGGCTTGGCCACCGGGGACCTCAACGGCGCCGCAGGAGCGGTCTCTTCGGGGATCTCAAACGGAGCGGGCATCCTCTCCGAAACCGGCAACAACCAGCTGAACAATCTGTTCTAAGGACTCGGCTCTGGGGAGTCCCTAGGGTGCTAGATTTGGTCGCGCTCGGCATCGATCGCTCGCTCTGAGCTCGGTGAGGGTGTCGGCCTTTTTGCGTGCGTCGGTCTTTCGAGCCCCCCGCGGCTCGAGGAGCGGCCCGGGAGCGCGCGCTAGCCGGGGCGAAGGCGCCAGCGTCGCACGACGGTGGAGGCGCGACCGATGGCCTCTTTGAGTTCGCTGCGGTCAGCGAAGGTACGCTGGGGGACCAGGCGGCTTTCAAGCTGGACGACGATCTCCGGTTGCGAGTACGGCCAAGGGGCCAAGGTCGCGTGCCGTAGGCGGTCGGAGCCCTCGGCCGGCTGCTCAAGGCGGTAGTGAGCCCCTTCGAGTTCGGGCTGCAGTGAATCGCGGAACTCCCGGTTCTCCACGCAAAGTAGAAGCGAGATCGTGTCGGCCCAGAGGAGGCGCCGGTAGGCTCTCTCCATGGTTTCGTCCGGCCAGTCGAGCAGGCTCTGCCAACGAGCTCGAGCCGAGCGCAGAGCCTCCATCCGCTGCTGGAGCTCGTCGCTGCCTTCCTTATTACCGAAGAGCAGGTCTAGGTGGCGGGCTACCAGCACCGCCCCCTCCAACGAGATCGGTTCCGTCGAGTTCCAAGCGTTCTCGACCACCGAGAGGATCTCTTCGGGCGAACTCCTCAGAAACGATTTGGGGTGTCCGCGCTCGTCGAGGTAGGGGTCCTCCCATTCCCGCCACCCGTGATCGTGGAGTAAGGCTCCCAATAAGACGGCGGGCCAGCGCTCCGTCTGAAGGTCGGCGCGGAGCGGGAGAAGCAGCTGATGGGCGAGCCAGGCGTGGGCTCGTTGAAATATCAGTTCCCATCCGTTCGGGCGCTCACAGCAGATCATCATGGATCCTTGGATGCCGGGGGTGAACTTTCCTGGACCGCGGCGGAGGGCCCACACCCATGGTATCATCTAACCAAGCTGTAACAGTTTCGTATCAACACCGAGCCGCTCGTTGAGGTACACTGAGGCCAGATAGTTACACTCTGCCGGGCCCGCTCGGCCGAAGTCTCCAGATAGGATAGGAACAGACGTTATGATGATTTCAGGACCAAACAATAACCCTTTCACTCCGGCCACCCGTAGGGCACTAGAGTCCGCCTCCAGCCAGCAGGCTGCTCAGGCTAACGCAGGAGAGTCGAAAGAGCCTTCGGACCAGGTACAGATTCGGGGCAATCAGGAAGCGTCGGCCGGATCCGAAGTCGCGAGCTCGACGGCCGAACCCGCCATGACCCGGCGGCAGATCCCGGGAAGCTATATCGCCATCGCCCCCGCCGATGCTGCCGAGCAGGTCGCTATGCTCGACGACTCTTCCGGAATCTCGGTGGATCGCAAACTCGGAGAAGTGAACGGTTCAGCTTTCTTTTTGGTCCACAAGTCCGATAACGATTTCGGTCTCGAATCGGTGGAAGACAACGGACCCTTCACCACTCTGCTCCCCAACTTCGAGTACGAGGGAGATATCTTCGATGGGGCAGTGGCCACCGATGAGTCGGCCGACGCGGAGACCCCGGTCCCCGATGGGCGCCCCCGGCACCTCGACATCATCAATATCGAACCGGCCTGGGATGTGACCAAAGGGAACCCCACCGTGATCTCGGCTATCACCGATACCGGTCTCGATGTGGCTCACCCGGTTCTGGCCGGGACCATCTGGCAGAACCCCAACGAAGTGGCCGACGGTAAGGATAACGACGGGAACGGCTACGTCGACGACCTGATCGGCTGGGATATCACGGACAACGATAACGACCCCAGCGATACCGCTAGCACCCACCACACCCACGTCCACGGGATCGTTCACGCCAACGAGGGCGACAGCGGTGCGACGGGCGTGGCTCCCGAGGCCAAAGGTATGGTCTTGCGGATCGCCGGCGGTCGTCGCCGGTACAGCTCCGCGGTGGTAGCCGAGTCGTATCTGTACGCGATGAACCAGGGCGCCAAGAGCGTCAACACCAGCTTCAACATCGACCACTTCGCCGGCGATAAGGCCATCGAAGAGACCTACCGCACCCTGCTCGACAACGACGTGCTGATCTTTAACTCGGCCGGGAACGGTTCGACTCGGAACTCGGGCCGCACCAAGTTCGAAGACATCATCCTGGTGGCCAGTACGGAGACCAACCCCAGCAAAGTGGACCAGAAGAGCGGCTTTTCGAACTGGGGTCACGGGATCGACCTGTCGGCTCCCGGTAGCGACATCATGTCGACCCTGCCTAACGGGCGGGTAGGCTCCTCTAGCGGAACCAGTATGGCTGCTCCGGTAGCCATGGGTGTCGACCTTCTGGTGCAGAGCGCCAACCCGGACTGGAACGCCGCTCAGCGGTACGCTCAGATCGCCGGTACCGCCGACAACATCGACGCGCAGAACCCGAACCTCGTAGGCGAGATGGGCTTCGGTCGAGTCAACGCCGGGCGAGCCCTCAACGAGACGGTCGCAGCGCCCACTCTGTCCGCTCGAGAGGTGAAGGACGCCAGCGGTTCGACCCGTCAGGTTACCGTTCGCTTCGAGAAGGTCTTCGATCCGGCCAGTGCCAACAAAGCCGACGCTTGGAAGATCATCAACGGCGAGGGTGAGACGGTCATGCAGGGGGCGCCCCGGGAAGTGCGGCTGATGACCAACGAGATCAACTTCGACGTGAACGGCCTGCCGGCGGGCGAGTACAAGCTGGTCGGTTCCGCCGAGCACCTGGTGGACCCGTGGGGTCAGCCGCTAGACGGTGACGGCGATGGCCAAGGCGGAGACGATTTCGTCTACGAGTTCCGCCGCAGCTAAGCCCAACGAACCGCAACGAATCGCAGAACCTGAGCGCCCCCGGCAGTAGCTACTACACCGGGGGCGCCGCTCGTTTCTGTGGCTGGCGTTCCCCCTGCTCGCCAGCGTGCCGGAAGCCTCGACCCCTCGATCGTTTGAAAGCCGAAGGGTCGGGCCCGTTTCGGAGCCTCGCCAGGAGACTCCCGGGGGGTCTGAGAAGCCCAGAGCATGCGATACTTTCTACTAGCACTGCTCATCTGCTTGAGCGCACCGGTCGCGGCTCAGCGCACTCTGGAGAAGACACCGGATCTCGCCGTTCACGGTTTTTACGAGGACTACAGCCAAGCTCTCCAGCGCGAGCCCTCCCGGTGGCTTCAGGCCTTAGTGACCGCGCAGCGGGCCCATCTCGAGACCGAACTGGCCGACCTTCTGATGCGCTTAGCTGACGGAGTCCCCGGCGGCGACGAGCCGTGGCTGGATTTCGACCCGTTCAGCAACTCGCAGATCGAGATCGAAGACTATATGATCGGCCGAGCTTCCCACCATCAAGGCTTAGCCTACGTTCCAGTGCTCATAAAATTCGACTTCGACACCGAGTACCACATGCGGGTTCGAGCGGTCCTGCGCCAGCACGGCTCAGACTGGAAGATCGCTAATTTTGTCTACCCGGCCGAAGAAGGCATGGAAGCCTGGGACCTGCTGAGGTACCTGCGGGACAGCTTTCGACGCTAGGCTCGGGGGAAGCGATGGGTGAAACCGTATAGGTCGAGGCCCACGCTCGCTGTCTGATGATCGCTATCTAACGATGGTGGCGCTCGTCGGGCTTGAAGGGGGCGACATCCCACCTCGTCGAAGCCCTAAAGGTTCCGCGCCCCCTCGATGGGTGGGTCGGACCGAGCCGTGAGGAGGGGAAAGTATGAGCATCGAGGACGCGATCCCGATCGTCTTTCTAATCGGTTTTGTACCCTTTGGGATGTTGGTGAGCAAGAGCCTTTCCGTGTACTCCGGGTGGGTCCACCTAGCGGAGCGCTGGGCGGCTCCCAAAGGGGTTCCCGGGCCCTCCACTACCGTGCGCTACTTTCAAAGCGGAATGCTGGGAAAGTGTCACTTCGGTGGAACGCTGATCCTAGGCGCCGAAAAGCGGGGTCTCTACCTCGCGGTTCTCCCGCCGTTCCGATTCGGTTTCCGACCCCTGCTCTTGCCGTGGAACGAACTCGAGTACGTGGGGAAACGGATGTTCGGGGTGGACGAGCTAAAGATCTCCGGCGACGGCTCTTTGCAGCTACAAAGAGCCGCACTCCGGAAGCTCCTGGACTCGGCCCAGGCCGGGGACAACGCGGGGATCCTGCTCC
>CAZDLH010000241.1:0-4821 GCA_964505925.1 uncultured Burkholderiales bacterium | reverse complement strand
CGATCCCGCGACCAGCGGTCATGAGATTGATGTCGCCGGGGCGAACAGCCAGATCCGTGCCCAGGGAGTCTCGATGATGAAGGCTACCGTCGAAGAGGTAGGTGACGGTGGAGAGCCCGATGTGCGGGTGGGGGCGGACATCGATCCCCTGGCCGGTCAGAAACTCCCCCGGGCCCATCTGGTCCCAAAAGATGAAAGGCCCCACCATCCGCTTGCGACGAAACGGCAAAGAGCGGAGCACCTCGAACCCCCCAATATCGCCGGTACGAGGTAGAATCACCATCTCGACCGAGTCGGGAGAAGCCTCGGCGCTTCCGGGCTCAGGGCAAGGGATCCAGCTCATAAGGTCTCACACGCAGGCTTCCACATCCAAACTCGCTTCGCCCACACAAGCGACGACCCCTGGCCAAGGGTCGACGAGTGCGACACCTCGAGGGGTGTACCCCCTACCGCGGCTTCCCTGGGCTTGGCGGCTTAGCGACAGATATTGTCAACGGAATCCGATCTCTACTTGTAGAAGAAGGGGACGCACGTTTCGGTGCAGGGAGGATCGAGTATGAAAAAGACGTTAGCCGTTGGGGTTGTAGCTCTGACACTTCAAGGGGCGGCCTGGGCCGACACCCCCTACCCGGGGGCACTCCCGCCGCAGCCCGCACTCACAGCGCACCCGGCACACACCGCACAGCCGGCGCAACCTGCGCAGCTCACGACCGTCCACAAGGGGCACACGGCACGCCCTGGGCAACCCGCGACCGCGCATACGGCGCAACCCGCAACCGAACTCCCGGGGCAGCCCGCACTCACAGCGCACCCGGCACACACCGCACAGCCGGCGCAACCTGCGCATCCCGCGACCGCACACACCGCACTCCCGGCGCATCCTGCATTGGTGGCGGCGAATGCGGGGGCTGGGGCATCGCTTTCGGCGGAGGGCGCGATCAAGCGGATGAAGCCGTGTGTGGTGCTGATCGAGAACACTGGTCCCAGCGGCACAGGGTACGGGACCGGTTTTCTGGTTTCCAAAGACGGCTACATCGTGACCAACGAGCATGTGGTGAAAGGGCATCAGGCGCTGACGGTCTACTACAAGAACAAGACGAAGCTCCGGGCCAAGCTGGTGGCCAAGAGTCGAGAAGACGATCTGGCCCTCCTGAAGGTGGAGGCGTCGGAGCCGTTCCCGACTGTGAAGCTCGGTCAAGACCTGGTGAACGCCGGGGTGCCCATCGCCACCACCGGCTATCCCCTCCCGCCTATACTGATGCGCAACGGACTGAACCTGGACTCCTCTAGCGCTTCGGGGATCAGCAGCGGCCTGCGCACCACCGACGGCAGTGGCCTCATCCCTCGGTCCGCTATGCAGATGGATGTCATGACCTATGGAGGCAACAGCGGCGGCCCGGTCTTCATCCGCTCCACCGGCGAAGTGGTGGGGGTGGTGCAGGGCGGCTTGGGGAACAGCGCGCTCAACTTCGCCGTCCCGATCTCCCGGGTCAAGGCCCTACTGGTGGACGCCGGAGTTCAGCTCCAGCCGAACCCGCTGGCTGTGGCTGTACCGGTCCCCCCAGGGGACCTTAGCGAACTGAACCTGATCAGCGGTAGCAAAGAGGTTCACAAAGGCTTCGGCCTTCAGCACCAGATCACCACCGACTACCGTACCATCAGCGACCGCACCTTGGGGCACTCCCACGCCATCTACCAGATGGGCCTAGGCAGCGCTCCGAACCTCTCCACGCCGCTGAGCGAGGCAGGCAACAGCCTCTTCTTCGGCAGCCTCGACGGCACCCTGTACCGCTACGACCTGGAGTATCAGGAGCTCGAGTCGATCGCTCACTCGGAGTACCCGTTCTACTTCGCGCCCCACGGCAGCAGCCGTAAGCTGGTGGTCGCCTCTGGCGTACTGGTGCCCGACCGAGAGCTCAGCGTGGCCTCGATGGTGGCCAACGCCATCTTCGCCCCGGTCTTCGGGGTGGACGTTCACGTGGTCAAGGGGTTGGGCAACCTGCTGGCCGTCAACCCGAACAACGGAAGCGTGGACTGGGTGGTGGAGACGCGATTTCTGTCCGAGCCGGTGGTGACACCAGATCGAGTCTTCGCCGGCAGCCTCGACGCGCTGACCGCCTACAGTCTGGCCGACGGTTCCCAGCTCTGGCGGGTTGAAGACCCGTCTCGGGGGGGCGACACCCACTGGTATTCGCCGGCCCCAAGCGACGGCAGGACGGTGGGCTCGTTGGTGGTCCCGGTGCGGGTCGAAGGGTTCGACGAGCTCCGAGGGCGAGACTCGTCGTTTGCGGCCGCCTACGATGGGCAAAGCGGCAACCTGCTCTGGAAGAAGACGCTGAATCCATGCCATGACTGGCCTCGTCCGATGAGCGGCTCGTCATTCGCGGATAGCGCCAAAGATCGGCTCTTCGTGGTCCACGGCGACACGGTGACCGCCTTTCGCCTCTCCGACGGCACCGAGCTCTGGTCCCAACCGTTTCGCAACCGCCTCGATCCGAGTAAGAGCCGTCCTGAGAACCTGGGCCCCTACTTTTCACCCGGGATGGCCGTAGGGGGCGACACCATCTATATCGGCAGCGAGGATAAAAGACTTCGCGCTCTTTCGGCCACCAGCGGGGAGCTCTTATGGGAGCGCTCTACCAGCGGCAAGGTGGGCATCCCTACCTATCACGCCGGCACCGTCTACGCCGGCAGCTCCGACAAGTACCTGTACGCCATGGACGCCACCACCGGGGCGCTCCAGTGGAAATACAACTGCGGCGCTACCATCTCCGGGCGACCGGTGGTGAACGGCAAGCGGGTCTACTGCAACAGCGACAGCGGGAGTCTTTATGTGGTGAGGATCCCGAAGTGAAGAGGGCGCTAGCTCTGACCCTAGGGCTTCTCCTGACCCTGACGGCCCCGGCCACGAGCGAGTCGGGGGTCGGCCCAGCGGTGGAAGAGGCGTCCCGGGGAACGACTGCCCGCCTAGGCCTAGGGGGAGGCGGCTTCTTGGTCTCTAAAGAGGGCTGCTTGGTGGTTCCGAAGGGCTTATTGAAGGGCCCCGGCCCGTTCACGGCCGTGCTCGACGGTAAGCGGCTGGGAGCCGAGCTGGTCTTCCGGGATGAGCGGCACAGCTTTGCGCTGCTACGGCTCCCCTCTGGCGAGTACCCCACCGTCGCCCTCGGAGACCTGTCGCTCCTGCAGACCGGCAACCGACTCTACACCGCGGCCGGCTCAAGCGAGCTGCAGAGGCTCGAGACGGACGTGGCGCGCAATGAACAGTATGCGGTGATCGACTTGCCGTTCGCGGCCCATCTCGTCGGCACCCCGGTGTTCGACCGACAGCTGCGGGTGGTGGGGGCGGTGGTGGGGCCCGAGGGCAGCGGCGCCACCGCTCAGACCAGGGTGGTCTCGGCCCGGGCCGTGAAAATGGCGCTCTTCGAAGCTGGTTGGCCTCCATTACAGGCGAACCTTCACCCTGCCCTTCAGGTCGAGAATGTCCACATGGCGGGCAGCGGCGCGACCTCCGGCCCGGAAATGGAGCTGTGGGAGTTTCCGATGGCTGGCGGCGGCTCGGCTCGTACAGAGAGGATGCTGGCGCTCCAAGAGGTGCGGGAGAGCTTCGGCGTCCAAGGCGAGCTCTTAACTCCACTGGCCCTCGACAACGAAGGGCGGCTCTACCTGGCCACCCACATGGGAAGCGTCTACTGCCTGGACTTCGAATCGCGCACCATGCTTTGGAGAGCCGAACTCGACCCCCTAGGCGTCACCGTCTACTCGCCGCTTCCGTATCGTGGCGGGGTGCTGCTTAGCAACGGCAATATCGGGCTCTGGACTAGGACTACCGGACGCTTGGGCTTGCTCTCAGTCGATCTGCTGGTGGACTTGGCTGGACGCGTGGACCACCACCTGGCCATCAATCAGGGCGGCCTGCATTCGCTGGGGCCCGACGGAGTGGAGCGCTGGAAGGCGATCCAACGCTTCCCGTCTCCCCCAGTTCCGTTCGGCGACCAGCTGCTGGTGAGCGGGCTCGGCTTTCGAGGCGCAGTGAACGGAGCCGGCGGCAGCTACCTGTGGCATGAGTCCGCCGAAAAAGGGAAGGCCCACACCCGATGGCACTCCATCCAAGCCGTGGACGAGTCCACCGCCTACGAGCTGAACCTCCAGGTGGGTGTGCACGGCGGAGCCGAAAGCCGGGAGCGCCTTCGACTCAGAGCCGAATCCGACGTAGCCGTGGTGGCCTTCGACCCGCTCACCAAAGAGGAGCGCTGGCGTCGGGTCCTCAAGGACACCGAGCCCGGGGTGCAGCCGTTAGGGCTGCGCCTGGACCTCGACGGCGATCTGCTGCACCTAACTCTGCCCGAGCAGCGGCTGGGCCTGCGAACCGTCGACGGGGAGACGCTGTACCGCTACCCCCGCACCGACCGAGCCCTCTCCGACCGCATCACCGTCCGCGACGGCGTCTTGTACGGCGCCGAAGATAACGCCATCTACGCCTTAGAGCTCGACGGCGGCCAGCTTCTCTGGCGGCGCGAACTCGTGGGCACCGTCAGTGCCCCACTGGTGGCAGGCTCTCAGGTCTACGGCATCACCCACCATGGCGTCCACGCTTTCGGCGCCGCCCACGGAGCGCCCCAATGGAGCTACCGAACCGAGCACCGCATCTCCGCCCAGCCCGTCCTCAGAAACGGAGAGCTCTATCTGGCCTCCCTCGAAGGCGCCATCTACCGCCTCCGCCTCCCCGGCCCATAGCCTGGAAGGAGCCGGGGGTGGGGGGGTCGGTGGCGCGGGCCCTTTCGCAAGCCAGGCCTCGCCGATGAGAAGCGCCGGCACCCAGGT
>CAZDLH010000240.1:0-4883 GCA_964505925.1 uncultured Burkholderiales bacterium | reverse complement strand
AGACGCTTCGCTCTTCGCTCTTGACCGGCCCGGTCTGCATCCCCTCAAAGAGGACCAGAGGCCGCCGAGCAACTTGAATATCATTGAAGGTAGCGGAAATGAGTGAGAAAAAGCGCTTAACACCCCAGGAAAAGTTCGACCTGGTCATCGGTTCCTACCAGTGCGACAACGTCGCCGATTTCTGTCGAGAAAAGGGGGTCGACCGAAGCTACCTTTACCAACTGCGGCGCGAGCACCAGGCCGTTGCCACCGGTGCCTGGGAATCCAAGAAGCCCGGTCGTCCGCCGGTAGAGCGCGATGAAGTCGACAGTGAAAGCGTCAAGGAACTTCAGCGTCGTTTGGGTGAGCTTGAAGAGCAACTCGACGATGCGAAGTTCGAGAGTGCGCTGGCGGGTCTGATTATCAAAAAGATGGACAGTTGGGGCGCCTTCGACGACAAACAGATCAAAAAAAAGCTACCCAAACCGGCTCTGGACCTACTTTCCGAGATGCAGCTACGAGCATCCTTAAAAAGGGAGAAAGACTCGCCAAGCGAGTAGCCCGCGCCGCCAAGACCGTGTGTAAAGTGACCCGCAAATTACTGCGGTGGGAAACAGGCCGCAAGAAGGTGGGGCGAGACCAGATGCTTCTTAACGAAGAAGAGCTGGCGGCGGCCGTGGAGCAGATCGAGCAATTCCCCGCGATGGGTGGAAAGAAAGGACGGGCCAACTTGATTCACAACCAGAAAGCACTCATAGGCGCTGAGACTTACAAAACCTTCCAGCGAGAAATGATGAGCCTTTGCGGACGGGAACTGGCCTCGCGCCGCCTGCCTCGTAAGACGCCACCGCCGTTTCAGGCACCGACTCCGACGGCGCTCAACGAAGTCTGGTCCGCCGACCTCTTCAGCATTCAGGCCTGGGGCCACAAGTGGGAGGTGAGCGTGGTACAAGACCTCCACAATCAGGAGCGGTTGGCCTTCGAGCCCTACGAGAATGCGGCCGACGCAGAGCAGGTCAAATCGAGTCTTGAAACGGCCCGTCTTCAGCGGGGTGGCCAGGTTCCCACGATCTGCACCAAGACCGACCGGGACGCACGTTATACGAAGGTGTTCAAAGACGCTCTCGCCGAGGTCGGAACCCATCTACGAATTCCCCCGGGTTGCCCCTGGTACAACGGAGAGATCGAGCGGGGCCAACGGGACAACAAGGACGTCTTGGCCGGAGCCCTAGCCAAGATGGAGCGACCGAAACCGGGGCAAGAACTCCTGGCCATGCAGATCGCCTGCAACAAGGCAGCTCAGCTCCTTAACACCGTCATCTCGCGACCAAGCTTGGGTAACGTAACTCCTGCTGAAATTGCCGATGGAACCGCAGATGAAGTTCGACAGAGAAACCACGAATTCATCGACAAGAGCCGCGAAAAGCGACGACAGCGAACACCACAAACCAAACGATGGCGGGAGAGACTCGCTGACTCCCTGGACTTGAGCAAGTGGGACTCCGGCCGATTGCTTCGATTCCTCCGACTGTCCAAGCGAGACTACGGCTTCTTGGCAAACTAAAGTCAGAAAAATGTGTGGGGAGATTTCAGGCTGAAAAGGTGCTAGTTTTCAGGTGGGCAGGAACACCACCGATAGGGCGATACATGTAGATACCGCCTAATTAGCCGTCCGGAGGTACACCTACCGCCGCCCTTCGGGCTACTGTGGAGCTATGAACTACAAAGAAGCGTTAGGCGATGATCGAGACATCGTCGAACATAAAGGAATTAAGATCTTCGGCATCTCTCTTATGATATGGGTGTTGGCCGGACTACTCATGATCGCCGGTGCGGCGTACCTGTCAGCGGACATCACCCAGACGGCTTGGTAGGGACAGCCGCGCAGACCTGGGGAGACGCATCCTCGACGAGCTTGGCTACCACCGGTGGGAGAAGAGCCGAGGCGGACGGTCATCCATTATCCCCTCATCCATTACCCCCCAAGGTATACCCCAGTCGGGTCCCAACGACCGGTCTTCAACTCCTCTTCAAGCCCCATAATCGTGTCAGGACTGCTGGGACATCCGTGCCCAGCAGATGAACTAGAATGGAGAAACAACTCATGGCAACCAGAGCAAAGTGGCGTACCGAAGAACAAGATTCCTTGTGGGGGAAAGTGAAAGCTGCTTTCCGTAACGACTGGGAACAGACGAGGAACGACTTCGGTTCGGACCGAGCCCGAGACCTCGATCAGGATGTAGACAATACTGTGAACCAGATGTTCGGGGAACAGAGCCCCGAGCGCTACCGCGATATGCCCTTCGATGAGATGGAGCCGGCTTTCCGATACGGCCACGCCGCGCGAGCTCATTACGGACGTAAGCACCCCAGATGGAATGAGGAGCTGCGCGATGAGCTCCGTAGGGATTACGAAGGCGAGAACTGGGAGAGGGATGAACCTCTCGTCCGCTACACCTACGGCTATACCCAGGGTCTAAACATCTAGCCCCGATAGTCGATACAACGAGTAGAGCCCAGCTCGCCCCGCGAGTTGGGCTCTACTCTATCCGTAGCGGTCATCCCGCTTCTTACTCTTGCATCGAGTACCGAAAACGACAGCACCCGCCGTTGGCTATCCGGTGAGTTCGGGAGAGTCGGCCCTGAGTGAATGAGCGTCGGGTTCGTTGAGCAGATTGAGATGATATGCGTTGAGCACCGCAGCTGCGCGATTGGACGCTCCTAGCTTGGTGATCACGCTGTGCGCATACTTCTTGACAGTCGACTCCGCCAGAAACAGCCTTTCAGCGATCGTTCGGTAAAGCTCCCCTTTGGCCATGCAGTTGAGAACCTCTCTCTCTCGGGTCGTGAGTCTAGCGAAACTGGTCCTCACCGATCCTTGCGAGTCGTTAACCCCTCCGGAGCCAGGCATTCTTCGAAACATGCCGATCGCGAGCTCCATTGGCACCTTCATCGTTTTCCCTCGGCGGGCGGTCCTGACGGCGTCCACTATCTCCTCGTGGCCGTAGTCGGTGAGTAGATAGGCTCTGGCCCCCGCCAGCATCAACTGCATGAGACTCGGAGCACTCTGAAGACTCGTGAAGACCACCGGCGCCACTCGCGGACAGTGCTCTACTAGCTCCTCTAGGTCTCTGATGGCTTCACTGACCGGCTCTCTGACGCCGAGTATCACCACTTCCACGTCTTGGGCCTTGAGTTCGTCTAGGGAGTCCACGAGCGACTCGCTCTCCACCACCAACGTAAGCTCGCTGTCTTGAGTCACCACCGACCGCAATCCGGCACGTATCACTGGATGAGCATCGATGAGTGCGATACGTACGGTCTCCACCTCTGTTTCCACTTCCAAAATGTTTACTCTCCGAACCGGGAATCAGGGGAGAAAGCGCCGGCGCCACCCCCATCGTATAAATGTCCCTTAGGTTAGTTTGAATTCTAACAGGTTCTGTGCCTAGGTGTGCTCTACTAGCGGCCCTACTAGAACTATCCCCTTGGAGGTATACGGTAGACGGTATAGAGGGGAACCCCAGTATAGGTGGCCCTCATCTCCAGGGGTTGCCTCACCCAACGTCAAAAGCTCGGCGGGAGGTTGACCTCCCGCCGAGCGAACAGTCTGGCGACGGACTCGACGCGCTCGACGCGCTCGAACGCGAGGCTACTGTAGAGCTGGCATACTCGCATTCAGTAGTTCGGCCCGCTGACTCTCAGACTCTTTAAGCGAGACCTTCTTAGGGTCGAGGACGACTTTGATGCATCCATCACTCTTCGTAGCGAAGCGTTCGTAAGCCTCAGCTGCATCAGCTAAGGGCTCCCGGTGAGTGATCAGGAATGTCGGGTCGACCTCACCCCCGACGATCTTGTCCATAAGCGGTTTCATATACTTTTGCGTATGGGTCTGTCCCATCCTGAAGGTCAGGCCTTTGCCGAAGGCCGCCCCGATGTTCAGCTTATCCACCAGCCCTATATAGACGCCAGGGATGGAGATCGTCCCACCCTTGCGGCACGCTTGGATAGCCTGGCGGATAACGTTAGGACGGTCGGTCTGCATACGCAAGATCTGCTTGGCTTTATCGTAGACGGCTCCCGGTCCCTTACCGAAGGCCTCTAGTCCGACCGCATCTATGCACCGATCGGGCCCTCGTCCACCGGTAAGCTCAGCTAGTCGCACCAGGGGGTTCTCCGATCGATAGTCGACAGGGACGGCCCCGATGCTACGAGCTAGCTCGAGTCTTTCATCCACACCATCGATGGCGATCACCATCTCGGGGTTGAACATCAGAGCGCTCTTTATGCAGAAGAGCCCCACAGGACCGCAACCCCATACAGCAACGGTGTCCCCTTCCTCGATCTCGGCGTTCTCGGCCGCTTGATAGCCGGTCGGGAAGATGTCCGATAGGAACAGGGCCGCTTCATCGCTGACGGAATCCGGCACCTTCAAGCACCCCACATCAGCGAAGGGGACCCTAACGAACTCCGCTTGACCCCCAGCGTACCCACCTAGGAGGTGGGAGTATCCGTAGATACCGGCGGTCGGGTGCCCGTACGCCGCTTCGGCCATCGTAGGGTTCGGATTGCTATTGTCGCAAAGAGAGTACTGGTCGACCTTGCAGTGGAAACAGTCGCCGCAGGATATGGTGAAGGGAACAACGACCCTATCACCCTTCTTTAGCCGAGTGACCTTGGAACCCACCTCCACGACCACCCCCATGAACTCGTGGCCGAGGATATCCCCTGCCTCCATCGCAGGCATGAACCCGTGATAGAGATGGAGGTCCGAGCCGCAGATAGCGGTCTTCGTGACCTCTAAGATGACATCTCGAGGGTTTAGAATCTGGGGTTCAGGTACGGTCTCTACCCGCACGTCCTTCTTTCCGTGGAATACGAGAGCTTTCATTTCGGAACTCCTT
>CAZDLH010000239.1:0-4888 GCA_964505925.1 uncultured Burkholderiales bacterium | reverse complement strand
CCGCTCGATCGGCTCCCGATCGACGAAGACCGGCCGCCCCTGGGCGATGGCCTCGATGGCGAGAGCCGCCAGAGGCGAATCCCCAGCCCCGAGGCTACCGAGGGCACCGATCTGCGGCAGGGTCGGCCCGATCAGACAAACGGCAGCGTAGTCGCCGGCCACCGCTGTCAAATCGGTGTTTCTTCCCTCTAGACCTAGCCCGACGGAAGCCGCGCCGGCGGGGAGTTGGTCCTTTCTGAACCCGCTCCACAGATAGACGGAAGCGGACACCGCCCCCGCACTCGAGAGAGCCTCCCACCAGCCGGCGTCCAGCCGGGAAGACCCAGGAACCACCAGCAGCTTCGGGCCGCGCTTGGCCGCTACGCTCGGAGCCTCCGACTTCGGGGAGACCGCTACGGCAGGAGGGGGGTCCCCCCCTCGGACGCGTGCGAGCTCCGCGACCACCAACTCCGTGACGGCATCGACGAGACTCTCAAATGTAGCTGGGTTCGCCATGGCTTGAGCCCGACCGAGCCGAAGGCCGGCCGGACGATCGATGACAGGTCGAGAGGCTCGACGGAGCCCCTTCGACTACAGGCATAGACCGGCCGAGCCGGCCCTCCACTCCCGAAGGCTACTTACCGGCCTTCTCGCGAGGGGGGGCGATCGGAAGAACGTCCTCGAGATCCTTGTGAGGGCGCGGGATCACGTGTACGGCGATCAGCTCACCCACACGTCGAGCGGCGGTAGCGCCTGCGTCGGTGGCAGCCCGCACGGCAGCTACGTCTCCACGGACCATCGCCGTAACGTAGGCAGCGCCGATCTTCTCGTAGCCGATCAGCTTGACGTTCGCGGCTTTCACCATAGCGTCGGCGGCCTCGATCATCGCGACCAAGCCCTTGGTTTCAATCATTCCTAATGCTTCGTAAGTTGTAATCATCACTGAGCCTTTCCCATTGACCTAAGAAGCCCGGCGTTCGCTCCAGGGGAAGCGACTTCCTTGTCGAGCTCTCAAGCGTAGCCGAAACGTCGAAGCCAGTCGTCCCGGTCCCGCCAATCGCTCTGCACCTTGACCCACAGGTCCAGATAGAGTGGACGTCCCCAGGCCACCTCGAGCTCCTGGCGGGTCTCACTCCCCACCCGCTTGAGGACCTGCCCGTTCTTACCGATGAGGATCCTTTTTTGGCTGTCCCGTTCGACGTACAGCAAGACGCGAGCGTACATCCCCTCACCGTCACCCTCGGCCGGACGCAACTCCTCCACGGTAACGGCCACGGCGTGGGGTATCTCTTGGCGGGTGGCCTCTAGCACCTTCTCCCGCACCACTTCCGCCAGCCACAGCCGCTCGTTCTGTTCCGACACCTGATCCTGGGGAAAGTACTGGGGTCCGGGGGGGAGAATCTTGGCTATCGCCTTGGACAGTTCGGGCACGCCCTCGCCGGAGGTAGCCGATAGGCGGAAGGTGCGAACAGCTCGAGGTAGGAGCTCGGCGTAAGCTTCGTCGACCGGCTCCGGCCGAGCCCGGTCGATCTTGTTGACCACCAGCCAGATCGGCACCTCGGGTCCCACCTTCCGGTTTAGCCGCTCGGCGGCCCCTCGATCCTCTGCGGTGGGGAGGTGGGTCGCCTCCACCAGCCAGAGGACCAGATCCGCATCCCGCGCCTCCTGTTCCACCGAGGAGACCATCTTGTGATGCAGGCGCTTCTTGGGCTGGATCAGGCCCGGGGTATCCACCAGCACAGCCTGGTACTCCGGACCGTGCATGATCCCTAGCATCCGCTGCCGGGTGGTCTGAGGCTTCTTCGAAGTGATGGCCACCTTGCTCCCGACGAGCCGATTGACCAGCGTCGACTTACCCACGTTGGGCTTCCCTACGAGGGCGATAAATCCGCTGCGATAACTCAAAAGTTCTGCTCCGTTTCTAACTGTAGCAAGCGATCGAAAAGCGCTCGAGAGAACCGAGCGATGGCCGCATCGACCAGCCAGGGCTCCCCCCCCTCGGCCGTCAGCACGACTAAAGAGTAAGGCGCTGCCGTCTCGATCACTGCGGCGTCGTGACGGACGCCTTCGAGCTCTCCGGTCTTATGACCCACCGCGATCGCCTCCGGGAGCCTACCCGGCACCTTTTCTCGGTACTGCTGCCGCCGTAGACAGCCCAAGGCGAACCCTCGAAGGTCCGATCGCAACCAGCCTTCGTTGTAGAGCCGATGGAGCAGCCCGGTCGCCGCCGAGGCGGTCATAAAGTTGTCGGCTCCCGGGCCCGGCAGCTCCATAAAGTACCGACCGCACTCGAACTCTAACCCGAGGTCCCCAGCGAAAGCGTTCAAGCGCTGGGGGGTCACCCGCCGCAGGAGCGCATTGGAGGCGGAGTTGTCGCTCACCACCATCATGAGCCGGCACAGCTCGTCGTAGCGATAACTGCGCTCGGGCTCTAGCTCGAAGAGCACCCCCGCCCCCCCGACCAGATCGTCCGGACCGAGGACGACCTCCTCATCGAGTGAGGCTCGCCCCTCTTGAACGTCCTGGAGGAAAAGAGCCAGGATGGCGACCTTGAGTACGCTGGCCGCCGGCAGGCGGCGGTGCGAACCGAGAGCCAAGAGCGGCCGGTCCGGGCGCCCCAGCCAGCAGACGTCGATGGCCACCTCCCGGGCGTGCTCGAAGAGCTCACCCAGGGCCGAGCTCAGCTCAGCGCTCCACATCGTCTAACTCCTGTAGCCAAGCTTCGAGCTCGAACTGGCGCTCTCGACCGAGCGGGGTACGCAGCTCCAGGCTGTGGAGCCACCGCCCGGTCGTCTCGGCGCGCCGGGTGCCGGTCACCTTCACCGGCAGGTCGAGGCGCCGCTCGCCCCACTCCATCCCCAGTGAACCGCTGCTCCCGACCGGCAGGATCCCTTCGGCCACCCACAGCGCGCCGCCCAAGCTGAGATCGCCGACGACCCCCTCGCGCGCAGCCAGACCTGCGTCGATCAGAAACCGCCCGGGCAACGAGCAGCGAAACCGCCGCTGCCGACGGCGGTCGAAGATGGCCTCACCGTCGAGTCCGAGCTCCTTCAAGAGCTGCCGGTACCAATCGAGATTCATCGAGCCGGGGGCTTGGACCAGCGTCAGGCCGTGCTCGTGGAGGCCGGGGGCGTGGGGGTAAGGGCGCGACCAAGCGATCTCGACCATCACACCCGTACTGTAAGCCGCTCCGTGGAGGGCCCGCACTTCGGTGGATAGGCGCCGCAGGTGCAGCGGCTTCCCTCTCTCCCCGAGGGGCTCCGGCGAGAGCACCCGGAAGCCGCCGAAGCTGACGTCGATCACCCTCAGCTCCCAGACCGATGTGCCGTCTCGGCATTCGAACAGCTGGTGCACCGGCAAGCGCTTCAAACGACGGCGTTCCAGCATTCGAGCCCGGCGCGAGGGGGCGCCGAAAAGCCCCTTCACTCTGGCGAAGACACGATCCATGATTGAAGACGATTCAAAAAAGCGATCCCTATTCCTCCCCGAAGGTCGGGAACCGTTAGACTCGGAGGGGGTTGTAAGAGGGGCACGAATATTCCCTAGTAACATTATCCAGGAAAGGAGTCACCCCTTCGATGCGTCCCACCTCCCACGCACACCCCCTCCCACTCCGAAAGGTGACCTACACGTTCGCCCTGGCCCTGCTGCTGCTCTTTCTCCCGCAGAGCCCTGCTCAGGCCGACACCATGCCGCTCGGAAACGGCTTTTATGTAGCCGGCGTTCCCTCCGAGGAGTTCGTCCACTTCGCAGCGCCGGAGAGCGACGGTCGTCAGCGCATGGAGAACTGGTGCTGGGCGGCCTGCATCCAGATGGTGCTGAACTACCACGGCCTGTACGTCGATCAGGCCCAGATCGTAAATCGAGTCTTCGGTGCGCAGGTAGACCGGCCCGCCAACGGAGGGCAGATCTTGGCCGCGCTCAGCGGCTGGGCCCCCGACGCCCGAGGCCGACGCTCCCAGATCCACGCCGATTCGCGCAACCTCGATCCCGCGGTAGTGATCAACGACCTCGACCGAAAGTGGCCTTTGATCGTGGGCCTAGCCGGACCGCGAGGGGCCGCCAGCGGCCACGCCTACGTCATGACGGCCGCCTACTTCTCGACCGGACCGAACGGCCAACCGGTGATCCACCGGGTCGTTCTCCGCGATCCTTTCCCCGGCTATCCGAGCCGCATCGAGATGAACGCCGACGAGTTCGGTCAGCGCCTCCAGTTCGCCACCCGAGTCTACGTCGAGCGCCTGTAGGAAGCCAGCGGGAGCCGAAACAGGGCTTGCCCTCGGCCGAGAAGAAAGCCCGGCCATGCGACCCGAAGATGTCACCCATGTTCTGTATCACGCCGACTGCAACGACGGTTTCGGCGCCGCCTACGCAGCCTGGAAAGTCTTAGGGGACAGCGCGCGGTATCTGCCGGCTCAGCACGGTAGCCCCCCTCCCGAACTGCCGGCGGACGCCCGGGTGGCCATCGTCGACTTCTCCTACAAGCGGGAACTCATCTTAGACCTCAAGCAGACGGTTGCCGACCTGATCGTCCTCGATCACCACACCACCGCCCAAGATGAGTTGGCCGGGCTCGACTTCACCGTCTTCGACATGAGCAAGTCGGGAGCCCGACTGGCTTGGGAGTACTGGCACCCCGAGACCCCGCTCCCCGACCTTCTCGCCTACATCGAAGATAAGGATCTCTGGCTCTGGAAACTCCCAGCCAGCAAAGAGGTCACCATCGCCCTCCACTCATACCCCATGGACTTCCAGGCCTGGGACGAGCTAGACGTAGAACACCTGAAACTCGAAGGGGTCGCCCTGCTCCGACTACAGGAACAGATGGTAGAGGCAGCGGTCCTGCGAGCTCGCCCCCTGGAGCTGTTCGGGTACACCGTGCCCACCGTGAACGCCACCGAGTTTCGAA
>CAZDLH010000238.1:0-4889 GCA_964505925.1 uncultured Burkholderiales bacterium | reverse complement strand
ACGTCAATAGGCACCGGAACTTGAGGCCGATTGGGGCTTAGCCGAACACGAATGCTTCATCCATAAGACCCTGTTTGCTATCACCCTCTTAGATCCCGCCGCTGTCGGATGAGATCGTGGCGGTGCGCGAACCGCACCTCCCCATGCGCCTTCAAAGCACCCGGGAGTCGGTAGCGGAAGCCGCCCACTTTGGGTTTGCTGCGGCTCTTTTCAGGGCGCAGCTCTCGAAGGGTGTTCTACAGCGCTCTTCGAAGGCCGGGGTATGAAGATCGGCGCATTCGTACCTCAAGGCTGGAGACTCGACCTGGTGGAGGTGCCGTCCGGCCCCGAGCAGTGGCAGCGGCTGGTTCACTCGGCCCAAGAGCTCGAGCGGCTCGGCTACGACAGCCTGTGGGTGTACGACCACTTTCATACCGTGCCCCGGGCGCTGCCCGAGGCCACCTTCGAGGCCTGGACGGTCTGCTCGGCGCTGGCGGCCATCACCAGCACCATTCGCATCGGGCAGATGTGCGGCTGCAACATCTACCGCCCCCCAACGCTGCTGGCTAAGATCGCCGCCAACGTGGATGTGATCTCGAACGGGCGGCTCGATTTCGGCTTGGGCGCGGGCTGGTACGAGCACGAGACGGTGGCTTACGGCTACCCCTTCGAGCGCCCCGCGGTGCGGATCGCGCAGCTCGACGAAGCGGTGCAGATCATCAAAGGCATGTGGACCGAAGAGCGCTTTCAGTTCGAAGGGAAGCACTACCGGGTGGGTGTGGGCGAGGTGAAGAACTACCACGGCGATGCCGAGACGCTGCAAGGCGCCATCAACGAGCCGAAGCCGGTGCAGGCCCCGCACCCGCCGCTGTGGATCGCTGGCGGAGGCGAACAGCTGACCCTGCGCACGGTGGCCCGCTACGCCGACTACTCCAACTACGGCGGGGGCCTCGAGGCCATCGTCCACAAGAACCGAGTGCTCGACGAACACTGCGAGGCCCAGGGGCGCGACCCCGCAGCCATCGTGCGCAGCACCAACTTGAACCTGTACCTCGGCGACGACGCCTACCTGCGCGAACTGCTCGGCAAGCGGGGGAGGGCCCCCGAGGAGATCAAAGACCTGCTGGAGATGCTCGGCCCCCGGGAGCCCGCCGCGGTGGTCGACCTACTGAACCGCTATCGCGAGGAAGGCCGGATCGGCTACACCATCATCTACTTCCCGGATATGGGCTCCGGGCCGTCAGCCCAGCGCTTCGCCGAAGAGGTCCGTCCCCACCTGTAGGCGGGTGGTGTAGGGGAGGTGCGGGCTGCCCTAGAGCCGCACTTCCGAAATGGCGGGCCGGACCAAGCAGGATCGCAGCCTTCGCAGCTGTCTGAGCCGCCCCCGAGGGCAGAGCAGACCGCCTGACGCTAAGCTGCCGGCCCCTGGTTCTGCTCGAGGCGGGCGACCCTAGCTTTGAGGTCTTCGATGTCGGCAGACTGCCCCAGGGCTTCGGCTTCTATCACATCGATGAACTTACCGAAGCGCTGGTCCATCTGGCGAAACCGACCTACCATCTGATCCCCGATGGCCACCACTTCCCGACCGATACGGGCCGTGTCCCGCATACTGTCGGCGAGCTGCCGACCCTGCTCGGCGATCTGCTGACCTTGCTCGGCGATCCGCTGGCCTTGCTCTGCGATCCGCTGGCCTTGCTCTGCGATCCGCTGGCCTTGGACTGCGATCTGCTGCCCTTGCTCTTCGATCCGGTCGGCCTGTCGCTCGATCTTGGTGGCATGGTCGTCGATCCTAGCGGCGATCTCGTCGATCCGCTTATTGGAGTCGGCCTGGGCTCCCCAGGTCAGCTCGAAGTCCGCCTTCATCTCTCGGCGTAGTCTGCTGTAAGGATTTGGCATAGCTGCTCTCCCTATGGACAGGCGTGCTCGTCGCGCCAACGGCAACGAAGAATTCAGGTGCACCTGCCCACCTCCCATAGTAGCCCACCGCCCGCCGAGGACAAGACCGGTGCTAGAGCGTGGGATGGGCGGCAGCTGTGCGTCAGAACTTGCGAATTCTAAGGGCTTTGTCGGTTAAGACAGAGAAAGCTCCATAGAACTCTTGGGCATGGAGCTCGAACGCGACTTGAACAGCTCGAACCTTTTCTCGGGCGATCAGACCATGAAGACGTATGAGAAGGACACCGGTGACTGTCAGGTTTTGACGAAAGACCATTTCGCCGAAATCTTTGTCTTCCGTGAGTAAGATGGACTCAGTTTTGATAGCAATCTCCAGCACTTCTTCATCCGAAATGGCGGGCCTTTCTTCGGCGATCGAGGCCACGTCGTAGCCTAGCTCTCTCAGAGCTGCGACCAGCCGAAAGTCGACGCCTTCGTCTGCGAGAAATCGCTCACTATCCCGCAATGGGATATATCGTATCAGACCGAAGAGCCTTCGCCGCAAATGCTAAAGCGGCTTGGACCCCTTCGATGGTGAGGTTGGGATAAGCTTCAAGAAGGTCTTCGACGGTCTCACCCGCTGCCAGCTTTTCTAGAACGCATTCCACTGTGATGCGGGTCCCTTGGATCACTGGTTTCCCCAGCATGACGCTCGGGTCTGATACGATTTTCACTTCTACGCCTTCCATACACTTGGAGCTTTCGCGGTCTGCGAGAAAATCCCGTTGGCTAGGTTTTCGCTCCGAGAGAAAAGTAACTGGTGAATCCGGTCCGCCTGACCCTAAGTTGCCGGCCCCTGGTTCTGCTCGAGGCGGGCGACCCTAGCTTTGAGGTCTTCGATGTCGGCAGACTGCCCCAGGGCTTCGGCTTCTATCACATCGATGAACTTGCTGAAGCGTTGGTCCATCTGGCGAAACCGACCTACCATCTGGTCCCCGATGGCCACCACTTCCCGACCGATACGGGCCGTATCCCGCATACTGTCGGCGAGCTGCCGACCCTGCTCGGCGATCTGCTGCCCTTGGACTGCGATCCGCTGGCCTTGGGCTGCGATCTGCTGACCTTGCTCGGCGATCCGCTGGCCTTGCTCTGCGATCCGATCGGCCTGTCGCTCGATCTTGGTGGCGTGGTTGTCGATCCTAGCGGCGATCTCGTCGATCCGCTTGTTGGAGTCGGCCTGGGCTCCCCAGGTCAGCTCGAAGTCGGCCTTCATCTCTCGGCGTAGTCTCCTGTAAGGATTTGGCATAGCTGCTCTCCCTATGGACAGGCGTGCTCGTCACACCAACGGCAACGAAGAATTCAGGTGCACCTGCCCACCTCCCATAGTAGTCCACCGCCCCACCGGGGACAAGACCGGTGTCGACGGCGCCGGCTACTCTTTCCGAAGCCTCCACCCGCTCTCGGGTTCGGGGTTGAGAAAAGGGGAGTCCGCCATTCGCCGAGTCTACTTCGCTGGAAGCGCTTTCCCTTGCGCCTTCGCCTTGCGGGACGTAGGTGCTATTGGGGGTCATGCCGTTATGCTCCGCCGAGAAGGGAGAGTTCTTAACGTTCTGTTCATAAGAGTGGGGCTTCGTACAGCTCTGTTCCAGCGCTATTCCATAGTCTAAATGTGGGAGGGTGGAGCAGATGTCCGACGCGGTAGTAGTTGAAGCTGGCTTAGGTGTTCGAGGGTACGAGGGCGAGTTCGAACAGCTAGGGTGGGACGACGGCGACTCGATAGGGTCGGGGTTGGGATCGGCATTCCTTTCGAGGTGGCCGCCTACGGTTATGGCCGGGTCAGGGGCCCAGAAAAGGTTTCCGTTCAGCACGGTACTCGGCCGGCTGCATCGGTGAGCAGGTCCGCTATCGCTTCGTCGATGGGAAGGCCCACGGCCGAGCGCATCCACATCCACTCTCCGGCGGCGTTGAGCTCGAGGAAGAGGAGCCGGTCGTCGGCGGTTAAGACGAAGTCGGCAGCCCCGTAGTTGAGGCCGTACTCGGCGGTGAGTTTGAGCAGGGCTGCCTCAGTGTCCTGGGGGAGTGAGAAGGGAAACCATTCGTTGAGGTCCTGGTCTCCGGCTCTTCGCCAGTCTACTTGGGTGTGCTTTTGCCGTTGGGAGTCGATGGCTGCGGAGTAGACTCGCTTTCCCACCACGGTACTTCGAATATCCAGCTTCTTGGGAAGGTGCTCTTGGAAGATCATGGGGCTGTAGGTCAAGCGCTCGAGGCCATCGAGGTGCTCTTTCTCGACCTTGGTGGTGAAGAGGACCAGCTCGTCTTGGCCTTGGCGGTAAGAGAAAGAAGACTGCATCTTGGTGATGATCTCGCCCCCCTCTTCATCGTAGAACCGCCGAGCGTCCGCCGGGCAGTTCGTGATCACCGTCCGCGGTGTCTTCAGTCCAAGCTTGGCCGCAGTTCTCAGCTGGACTTCTTTCGAATCTGCTTTTCGAACCGAGAGCAAGGGGTCTAACTGGAAGCAAGGCAGGGCCGCGATGGTGCCGTAGAGGGCGCGTCGCGCTTCTTGAACGCAGACTTCTCGGTAGGCGCCTAGTTCGTACGGGAGCTGACCTCCTGCAAAGTAGCGCCGATACCAAAGGGCCGTGACCTCTTCAAGATAGTGGAGCTCACCGTCCAGGCGAAGGGCTGACTTGTCTTGCAAGTTCGCCGTAATGGAGATCTCGGTAGGGTAGCGGTCGGTATCGAGGCGAATGGAGGGCACTCCACGCTGGGTCAAACAGCGTTCGACGAACCGAACGCAGTCGTTATCGTCGCTTCGGGTGATGATCAGGACAGACACAGGGTCAGGTTCTCCCGAGGGGCCTAGCGGCCCCGAGATCTGTGGGCGCTCTCGATGACGGGCGCTTAGCCGAAGTCGCCTTCGCCGACGGCTCTCGTTACGGCACCAAGCTGGGGAATAGGCCCGAACGGCCGGCCGATCTGTCCGTCGTCTTCCTCGCCGACGGCGGCGGTGGAGAGACCTGGGGGGCGAGTGGGAA
>CAZDLH010000237.1:0-4900 GCA_964505925.1 uncultured Burkholderiales bacterium | reverse complement strand
AGGGCGGAATATGAGCTCTAGACAGTCGACTCCCAACTCCTCCAAGAGCTCTGCAATCGTAGCGTCCTCAGCCCATGCGGCCAGTTGAGGTAGCTGTGTTTCATTTAGTTCTAACGAGAGCGGATTGTGGCATGACATGGCTGGTACAACCGTGGGGGGATGTGCGAGTTTCGTGGATACCTGAAAATGCGAGCGATGGACGGTCTGGCTAAGGGGCGCTTCGTTTTGCCTAGCAGGCGGTGGGGGGTACCGTCCGAAAGGTTCCCACCATGAACCTCTCGTCAGTCTTTCGAGGAGCTCTCGAAAGACGCGCAGACCTACTCGTTCAGCTCCACCAGGAACAGACCGACTGCTATCGGCTCTTCCACGGGGTCGCCGAGGGTTTTCCCGGGCTCTGTGTGGACCGCTACGGTTCCCTCATCTTTCTTCAGTTTTCAGATCGTCACGAACTCTCACAAAAAGAGCTGTCGCGGATCGCTGAGGAGGCTTCGCAGGTCTTTAGTTCTGGGGGGGTGGTAGTGGCGGCTCTTCGAGTAGGCCCCTCCTTGGAGCTTCTTTGGGAGTCTGTCCCAGGGGCTTGGACAGGAGTCTACTGGGTGCGCGAGTTCGGGCTTCGCTTCGCAGTACAGCCTTCCCGAGCCCATCGGGATCTACAGCTTTTTCTCGATGCGCGTAGCCTGAAGAGAGGGCTCCTCAAGCGAGTGCTCGAGACGCAGGAGCGCTTCGGCCCTTCGCCGGCCCTGCTCAATCTTTTCTCCTATACCTGTTCCATCGGATGTCAGATGGTCGCCCGCTCCTCGGTGCAGGCTTGGAACGTTGATTTCTCCTCAGGGAATCTTAAATGGGGAGAGAAGAACGCGAGGAAGAACCGGCTAAGTCGGGAGCGGATCCATTTTCTCGAGAGCGACTGTATCGGCTTCATGAGATCCCTTATGGGTGTGCCGACGGGGAGTCGTCGACCGATATCCGTACCCGAGGCGATGAGAGGGTTGCAGTTCCCGTTTATCGTTCTCGACCCCCCGGTTTTTTCGAAAGGGCGGTTCGGGACGGTAGATATGCTGAGAGCGCCTGAGGCGGTGATCGAGCCGGCTTGGACGCTCTTGGCGCCCGGCGGCTCCCTACTGGTGACGAACAATTCCGCGAAAATGGGCAAGGTCGAGTTTGAGGAGCGTCTCCAGCGCTTTCTGGACCCGCCCGGGACTCATTCCCCGGCTGTAGAGCTAGATTGGCTGAGCCCGGATCAGGATTTCCCCTCCTTTGATGGTGAGTACCCTCTCAAGGTGGTCCTCTGCCGAAAAGTCGGTTAGCCGTTCTTCGGAGTCGAGGACCTGAAGCGCTGCTGACGAAGCACCGGGCATGGATAGAGATCCTTTTCTAATCGCAGCGATCGAGGAGGCCCGTAAAGGGGCCGCGGATGGGGGCATCCCCATCGGAAGCGTTCTGGTTCGCAACGGCGAGATCATCGCCCGGGGACACAACCAAAGAGTGCAGTTGGGGAATCCGATCTTGCATGCCGAGATCGATTGCCTCCAGAACGGGGGCAGGGTAGGAACCTATAAGGACACCGTCCTTTACTCTACTTTAATGCCCTGCTATCTGTGCTCGGGGGCTGCAGTCCAGTTCGAGATACCGAAAGTCGTGGTGGGGGAGTCGACCACCTTCCCCGGAGGGCGCGAGTTCCTACAGCAGCACGGAGTCGAAGTCGTCTGCTATGAGGACCCGGAGTGTATCGAGATGATGAAGACCTTTATCGCAGCCAACCCGAAACTTTGGGCCGAGGATATCGGCGATCTGTAGGCCGATGTCCTGCGGTCCGTCGTCTCAGGGTAGGTCTAGCTCGGGCTAGGGTTATACCAACCGCCCAGTGGAGCTAAGCGGTCGGCTTCGTTCGGACCCCAGGTGCCCGGGGTGTAAGAGTGGCTCTGCGCGGCTAGGTCGAGGACGGGATCCACGATTCGCCACGCTTCTTCGGCGTAGTCTTGACGGGCGAACAGTTCGGACTCACCGATGAGGGCGTCGCCTAAGATTCGGGCGTACGCCGACGAATCTTCTTGTCCTGGATGGCGGCAGGCCAGCATCTCGGTCGAGCGCCCAGGGTGGGTCGGACCCGGTCCTAGGACGTTGAGGCTTATGGCGAAGAGGATGTCGGGGCTGAGTTGGAGGCGGAGGGAGTTAGGGGGGAGTTTCCTGGCTTTCCGGTCGCCGATGGGAGGAAGCAGTCGAACTACGACCTCCGTCCTGGTTAGCGGAAGGCATTTGCCGGCGCGAAGATAGAAGGGGACCCCTCTCCACCGCTCGTTGTCTATCTCGAGGCGAACGGCGGCGAAGGTCTCTACGTTGGAGTCCGAGGCCACCCCGCTCTCATCTCGATAGCCTTCGAACTGGCCTTTGACCACGGCTTCAGGGCCTACCGTTTTGATAGCTTTGAGTATCTCTACTTTACGATCTCGAACAGCTTCGCCATCACCGTTGGGTACGAGGTCCATCGTCAAGTTCGTCAAGACTTGAAACAGGTGGTTCTGGATGACATCGCGGATCGCCCCGGTCTCTTCATAGAAAGAGCCCCGACCTTGGACCCCGAACTCTTCGGCTAGGGTGATCTGGACGCTCTCGATGTGCTGGCTGTTCCAGATCGGTTCTAGGTAAGCGTTGGCGTATCGAAAGTAGTGGAGATTGTTTACGGAAGGCTTACCTAGATAGTGGTCGATGCGAAAGATCGAGGACTCATCGAAGGAGCGCAGGAGAATGCGGTTGAGATGGCGCGCCGAGTCGAGACTCCTGCCGAACGGCTTTTCCACTAGGACCCGTGCGTTCTGGGTACAGTTGCATATCTGAAGATTTTCGATCACCGTTTCGAACATCTGAGGCGGTATCGCCAGATAGTGAGCTGGACGCTTGGAGTCTCCCAGGGCTTCTCGGAGCCCTTCGAAGGAGCTTCGGTCTCGAAAGTCTAGCCGGTAGTGCGAAAGGCGTTGGAAAAACCGTTTCCGAATCTCAGGATCGTTGAGTTCGGCTCGGTCCAAGCTCTCTTCGGCTCGACGGTGAAGAGCCTCGTCATCCCAGTCCGACCGACTAATGCCGATGACCGGGAGTTCGAGTCGGTCCTGGGCGGTGAGACTGTAAAGCGCTGGAAAGATCTTCTTGGAAGCGAGATCTCCTGAGGCACCAAAGAATACGAAGGCGTCCGAACTGTTGCTCATAAAGGCTCCTTTTTCTCTAGGTGTCCGCCGAAGCCGTATCTCATCGCCGATAGGACTCGAGAGGCGAAGAGGTCTCGGTCTCGGGAGGCGAAGCGCGAGTAGAGCGCGGCGCTCAAGACGGGGGTGGGAACCCCCACGTCGACCCCGGCTTTCACGGTCCATCGCCCCTCTCCTGAGTCGGAAACCGAGCCCGCGAACTGCTCGAGTTGCGGATCGCTGGCTAAGGCGGCAGAGGTGAGATCTAAAAGCCAAGACGGGATGACGCTCCCCCGTCTCCAAAGCTCGGCGATACTGGAGAGGTCCAGATCGAAAACGTACCTTTCGGGATGGTCGAGCGGAGCGGTTTCCGCATCGGCAGTCCGTTCGGTCAGCCCGGCGTTCGCGTGGGCGAGGAGGTTGAACCCTTCCGCATAGGCAGCCATCATCCCGTACTCTATTCCGTTGTGGACCATCTTGACGAAATGGCCTGCCCCGCTGGGACCGCAGTGCAGAAAGCCGTTGGCGGCGGTGGACTCGTGAGTCTCCCATCCAGGAGTGACAGGGATCTCGCCTCGGCCAGGTGAGAGAGCTTGAAAGATCGGAGTGAGGCGCTCTACCGCTTCTGTGGCCCCGCCGACCATCAAGCAGTACCCTCGTTCGAGCCCGAAGACCCCACCGCTGGTTCCGCAGTCAAGGAAGTGGCAACCTTTCTCCGCGAGAAGGGCACTCCGGCGCTGAGCATCGACGTAGTTTGAGTTTCCACCGTCGATGACGATGTCGCCTTCCCCAAGTAAAGGGGTGAGCTCGGTGAGCACACCTTCCACGACCCCAGCAGGTACCATGAGCCAGATCGCTCGAGGCGAGCTCATCTTCTCTAGCAGCTCGTTTAGCGAGCTGGCGCCGTCGGCACCGGATGCAGCGGCAGCAGCGACGGCTGCCGGATCACGATCGTTGACGAAGCATCGGTGCCCAGCTTTCTGTAGCCGCGCCACCATGTTGGCACCCATCCTACCTAGGCCGATCATTGCGATCTCCATTATCAGTGTCTCCTTCCCGTGACAAGGAACTACCTTGACCTTACTCGCTTCCCCGGGTGGGGAAAGTCTCCTGGGAGCTCGTTTATGCAGATCTGTTCGGATACGAAGCCGCGCGGCAGCGACGCGACCGGGCCCTCGCTCGGTTCAATAAATTCCGTATAAAATACGGGGCTGGAAGAGCGGTAGGAAGCATAGGGAGTTACATGATGAGGGCGAACGGCGCACCGTGCAGATGATCAGCGAAATGATTTTAGGGGGTCCTGTCTGGCTTCACGCCGGTGCGGTGGTGTTATGCGTTCTCGCCTGTCTGAGGCTCACCGAGCGGAGGACCACGGTTCGCTCCCTAGCTGTAGCTCCGCTGCTAGCTTTGCTTTTGGTGCTCTCGGTCTACATATGGTCGAGCCCTCTGGCGCTGGTGGGAGCGGTCGGGGTACTTCTAACGCTGATCGCGGGGGGGCTGGTGGGCCGTGTGGTGGCGCCGACCGACTCGGTGGCCATCGACCGTGATCGTATGACTCTAGTGGTGCCCTCACAGCCGCGGACACTGCTTTTCGCGGTACTGCTCTGCCTGTCTTTGTACTATTTTCAACAGGCATCGGGTCTAGAGGGGGTGGCGGGTCGTCAGACGCCGGACTTGGTCTTGGCGTTAGGGATCTCGGCGCTGTTGGGGGGGCTTCTCGCGGG
>CAZDLH010000236.1:0-4904 GCA_964505925.1 uncultured Burkholderiales bacterium | reverse complement strand
TCCCGGACGGCCACCCCGAACTGCCGCTTGCCCTGGGCCTCGCCCAGCTCCGGTCGGGACAGCAAGCGGTTCTCTAGAGCGGTCACCCCGCCGGAGCGCGGAGAGGTCACACTCACCACGGCGGTGCCCCTGGGGGCTGACCCCCCACGACGAGCCAGCTCTTCGGCCTGCCGCTGCAGACTCCGGAGATGCCCGTGACCCAAAAGCGAAAGAGTGTACTCCAACGACTCGGCGGCCTCGGCGTGCAGCGCCTGTGCGGGCCTGCTACCCCCTCGCTGCACCGGCGGCTGCGCGGTCACGGTGTAAGGGACGTAGAACACCTGGCCCTGCCCGTCCCGCACCCGCTCTCGGGGCAGCGGATGGGAGCCCAGCAGCGTGTTCAAGAAGCCCGGCGTTCCCCCGCTGGACTGCTCTCCCAGCTTCTGCAAGGCCGAGATGCCGAATACCGGGTCGTAGCCCGCCGCGGCCATCAAGCGCATACCGGTGCGGTCCGACTCGGTCTCGGCGCTCTGGCTGTGCTGACTGCTGACCACCCCGTCCACCAACTGAACCAAGGTGGCCGTGCGCCGGTCCACGTTGCCGCCGGTCACGCCGACAGCGATGGCGATCAGACCGAGCCGCCGGAGCTGGGCCTGCTCGAGCTGCCGAACCGAATGCCGGTGCTCGGCGTGGGCCATCTCGTGCCCCACGACGAAGGCCACCTCTTCATCGGAGAGGCCGTTCATCAACCCCCTCGTGACGTAGATGAAGCCGCCGGGGAAAGCCGCCGCATTAAACGCGTTCACGTCGATGATGCGAAAGCGCCACGGCAGTTCGGTCCGCTCCACGTAGGGCAGCATCGACTTGGCGATGCGGTCTAGCCGCCCCACCATAGCCGGGTCGTTGACCAGCCCGTGGGCCGCCTCGAAGCGGGCGGCCGCCTCCCGACCCACCCGTATCTCCTCTTCCGTGGAGATGGCGTAGGCCGGGAGCGGCAGAACGGTCAGACAAAAAAGTACCGAGAGCCAGCGCGCGAATCTCTTCATCTTTAGGACTTTACCGTTCGTCGCGGATCTCCTTACCGCGATCCGCACCGAAGTTCCCGACGGCGCTCGAACGCGAAGAGGCCCCTCCACCGTGGGTGGAGAGGCCTCCGGTTCAGACCGCGCTACTGAAGCCCTACAGCTTTTCGGTCAGCTTCGGTACGGCTTCGAACAGATCGTCTACGATGCCGTAGTCGGCCACCTTAAAGATCGGCGCTTCAGGGTTGTTGTTGATAGCCACGATGCAAGCGGAGTTCTGCATCCCCACCAGGTGCTGAATAGCTCCAGAGATGCCGACGGCGATGTACAGGTCCGGGGTTACCACTCGACCGGTCTGCCCCACCTGATAGCGGTGCTCTTTCCAGCCCGCGTCCACCACCATCCGAGAGGCACCCACGGCCCCGTTCAGCTTCTTGGCTAGGTCTTCGAGCAGATGGAAGTGCTCCGGACCCTTCAGGCCCCGGCCGCCGGCCACCACGACGGCCGCTTCGGACAGGTCCACCTCACCGGTAGCCGCAGCCTTCTGGGCCGCTTCGGTGAGCTTAACGCCGTCGTCGGCTCCGGCCAGCTCCAGAGTCTCGACAGCCGCCTCGGCGCCGGACTCCTCCACCGCGACCGCGTTCGGGCGTAGGGAGCAAAAGGATGCTCCCGAACCGCCGAGACGCACCCGAGCGCGCACCTTCCCAGCGTACTGCGGCCGCAGCGCCCGGGGACGCCCGTCGTCGCCGAAGCGGATCTCTAGGCACTCGCTGGCGTAGGCCGCTTTGAAGCGGGCCGCCAGGACCGCGGCGAGCTCTTTGCCGTGGGTGGTCGCCGAGGCGATCACCAGGGTAGGGTTCCGCTCTTCGATCAGCGCGGCCACCGTAGCTTTACGGCGGGCTAAGCTGTAGGCCCCCTCCTCGACGTAGTAGACCGAGGTCGCACCGGCTTTGCCCGCTTGGCCTGCCTGGCCTTGGGCTCCAGCGCCGAAGAGAACGGCGAGGATCTCGCCTGCTCCGGCTCGCTTGGCTTCGGAGATCGCCTCCATCGTAGCTTTGTTCACTCCCTCGGCGGCGACTTCACCGAGAACACAGGTAAGTCTACTCATAGCTTACACCACCTTCGCTTCTTCTTTGAGCAGTCGGACCAGCTCGTCGATCTTGGCCTCCAAGGAGGGTCCGTCGACGATCCGTCCCGGCGGTCGCTCCGGTGGGCTCTCGTAGGTCTCCAGCTCGAGCTGAGCGAGCCCCACATCCACACCGAGGCTCGAGAACTCGACGGTGTCGATCTTCTTCTTCTAAGCCTTCATGATCTGCATCAGCGAAGGATAGCGAGGCTCGCCGCGCACACCCTTCTCACCGCAGATCACCGCCGGGGTGCTCACCGAGAAGGTCTCGGTCACGCCGCCTTCGATGTCCCGTTTGCAGACCAGACCGGAGCCGTCCACTTCCACCTCTTGAACCAGACCGAGGTACGGCACGCCCAGAAGCTCGGCCACCATGGCTCCCACCGCTCCTCGATCGGAGTCGGAGCCCTTGGTCGAAGTGACCACCAGGTCGAACTCGCCGAGGGCTTTGATCTGCGCTGCCAAGGCCGAAGCCACCACCAGAGCGTCGTCGGTCTCAGCCCCTTCAGTGTTGATGTGGACCGCCTTATCGGCGCCCTTGGCCAAGCAGGAGCGCAGCGCTTCGGCTACCCGAGCCGGCCCTAAGGAGACAGCCGTGACCTCTCCGCCGTGTTTTTCCTTGATCTGGACGGCGGCCTCCAACGAGTACTCGTCGTACGGGCCGATGATGTACTTGGCCCCGTCCATCTCCAGAGACTTTCCGTCGCCCGAGATCTTGACCACCGATTCGGTGTCAGGAGTCTGGCGGACGCAAGCGATAATCTTCATCGTCATCTCCAATACTGAGAAAAGTTTACCCGCGATAACGGGTCTTACCCTGGGCCTCAAAGTTGCCCGCGATGCGGTCTCGAATCCGACGAGACGACGCATCGCGGGAGGCCGATGGGCGGTTCGTGAAAAGGGGAGGGAGGCCTCCCCCGGGGGGCGACGGCCCTAGTCTGCTAAGAGCTGTCGGGCGATGACCAGCTTCTGAACTTCAGAGGTGCCTTCGTAGATCTGGGTGACTTTGGCGTCCCGTAGGAAACGCTCCACCGGATACTCCTTCGAATAGCCGTATCCGCCGTGCACCTGCATGGCGTCCAAGGCGTTCTGCACCGCCACCTGAGAGGCGTACAGCTTGGCCATCGACGCCTCTTTCGTGAAGCGCTGACCGGAGTCGCGCTTGAGGGCTGACCGATACATCATCAGGCGAGCCGACTCCACGCCGATAGCCATGTTCACCAGCATCTCCTGAACCAGCTGAAACTGGCTGATGGGGCGTTTGAACTGCTCTCGCTCCTTCGAGTATTTCAGCGCTTCGTCGTAGGCCGCCTGGGCGATCCCGACGGCCTGGGCTGCGATGCCGACGCGGCCGGTATCCAGAGCCGCCATGGCGATATTGAAGCCCTTGCCCTCTTCCCCTAGGAGGTTCTCCTTGGGGATCTTAACGTTGTCGAAGGTCAGCGGACAGGTGCCGGAGGCCCGGACTCCCATGGTCTCCTCGTGCTTACCGATGGTGAACCCCGGGGTATCCTTCTCGACGATGAAACAGCAGACGCCTTTATGCCCCATCGCCGGATCCTTGGTGGCATAGACGATGAAGATCTCGGCTGCGGTCGAGTTCGTGATCCAGTTCTTCTGACCGTCTAGGATCCAGTGGTCCCCCTCCAGACGGCAGGTGGTCTTCATCGAAGCAGCGTCGGAGCCGCTGTTCGGCTCGGTCAGGGCGTAAGCGGCGATCTTCTCACCGCTGGCCATCAGCGGCAGCCACTTCTTCTTCTGCTCTTCCGTTCCGAAGGCCATCACCGGGTACTCCCCTAGGCTGTTCTGCACAGCGGTGATAACCCCGGTGGACGCGCAAGCCCGGGAGAGCTCTTCGATAACGATGACGTAGGCTAACGAGTCCATCCCGGCGCCGCCGTACTCCTCGGGTACGGTCACGCCCATGAGCCCGAGCTCAGACAGACGCTTCACGTTCTCCCAGGGGAACTCTCGGGTCTCATCGTAATGGGCCGCCTTCGGCCGGATATGTTCATCGGCCAGCTTTTTCACCATATCCTTTACCATCTGGTGGTCTTCGGACAGTTCGAAACTGACGCTATTGGGTGATGCGGTTAAGGTCATCCGTTTACTCCTTTTGCAAGACTTTTGATGATCTCTCGAGCGATAACGACCCGATGGATCTCGTTGGTTCCCTCACCGATGGTGGTCAGCTTGGTGTCGCGGAAAGCCCGGCTCACCTTGCTGTTCATCGGTAGCCCCAGATAGCCGAGATGCTCTACCGCTTTATCGGTGGCGCGCATCGCGATCTCAGAGGCGAAAAACTTGGCGAAAGCCCCGTCCAAAGTCCAGCGAGGGAGGCTGTCCTTCTGCAGGGCGGCGTTGTAGATCATGTGCCTAGCGGCAGCCACGTCGGTGGCGATCTCGGCCAGCGGCGCTAGGCGATACTCGTTCTCCCACAGGTCCTCGAGCAGATTCTCCTGGGACAAGGTTTTCACCAGCTCGTCGAGCGCCGACTGCGCCAGCCCTAAGGCCATGGCGCCGATGGTTATCCGACCGCCGTCCAGCGTCTGCATGAAATACTTGAAGCCCTCTCCCCGCTGACCGATTAGGTTCTCCTCGGGGACTTCGCAGTTCTCCATGATCAAGGTGCCGGTGGCCGAAGCCCGCAGTCCGGACTTGTCCTCTTTCTTCCCGAAGGAGAAACCCGGGAAGCTCTTCTCTACGATGAAGGCGGAGATCCCCCGGTGGCCGGCGTCCGGGTCGGTGACCGCGCTCACCACGTAGCTGTGGGCTTC
>CAZDLH010000235.1:3711-4918 GCA_964505925.1 uncultured Burkholderiales bacterium | reverse complement strand
CTCGCGGGTGAGTCCCGGTGGCAGTGCGTCTTCGTCGGGTCGGACCCGGCGGGCTGTTCTTCTTTGGTGACGATCATCACAGTCTATCCGGACGGCCGTCACTGAAGACTTTGGTGGGTCGCTCTAAGATGGGTCTATTACAAACGAAGGAGACGACCCGATGATCAACAGCGTAGCACCCGACCAGGGGTCCCGGAACTGGGGGCCCCGAGCCCAGCAGTACTTCCAGACCCTCGACAGCAACCAGCAGACCGGCGTCCTGAAGACCGCTCAGAGCCCCCAGGATCTCCGCGAAGTGTTTCGCGGGGTTCGCGGTGAGGTGGAGCGGCGGGCCCCTGCAGACCGGACCCAAGACAGTCTGACGCTGAGCCCCGAAGCGCTCGAATCCCTCCGCGAGCGCTAGGGCCGAAGCTCACCCGAGCTCGGTAGACACCTAGAGTTCCGCACCTGCAAAATAGGACAGCGCTAGACCAAGAAGGTGATGTTTGTCCAGCCCTCGATCTCGTCGGCGTGGCTGGGGTGGGCGAAGTGATGGCCTTGGCCCCAGTCGCAACCGCCCTGCTTGAGAAATCTGGTCTGTTCGAGTGTCTCGATACCCACCGCCAAGCTCTTTTTCCCGAGGGCTTTGGCTAAGGCTAGAATGGCTCGACAGAAGGTGCGGGACTCCTCTCGATGGGTGTTCGCCACGATCTCCCGATCGATCTTGACGTACAGTAGGCTCAGAGGGCTCAAGAGTGACAGGGCGCGGGAGTCGAAGTCGGCGTCGTCGAGAGCTAAACCGACCCCGGCATCGGAGACGCAGTTCAGCACTCGCTTGACGCTGTCGAGGGTGGTGGAGCTCGAGCTCTGCAGGATCTCGACCACGATGGACTCCGGTTTGACCCCCGTGTGCTCTAAAGAGCCCTTCAGGACGGGCAGAAATTTGGGATCGAGGAGCTGTTGGGTCGAGAGGTTGATGGCGAACTTGAGAGTCGAGTGGTGTTGGGCCACCTTCACCACCTGTTCGATCACCCACCGGCCGATGGCGTACATCTGGTTACTGACCTCGGCGGCGTCCAGGAACTCGTGGGGCAAGAGCGTTCCGTGCACCGGATGATCCCAGCGCAAGAGGGCCTCCACACCGACCAGTCGACCGGTCTTGAGATCTACGAACGGCTGGTACAGCAGATTCAAGGCGTCGCTCTTGAGAGCCCCTTCCAGCTCGTTG
>CAZDLH010000235.1:0-3701 GCA_964505925.1 uncultured Burkholderiales bacterium | reverse complement strand
GTTGGCCAACGCCTTGAGCCGGGCTTGGGCTTTTAGCATGTCCCGGTTGAACACGCTCCAGTCGCTGTCCGGAGAGCTCTTCGCGCCGAGGAGCGCCCGGTGCGAAGCGGCCAGCAGGTCCGAGGAGCTCTCGCAGAGCGTACTGGTGCTCATCCCCACCGAGATCTTCAGGTTGATGGAGCGCCCCTGAATCTCGAACGGCTTCTGGAGGTCGTTGACGATCCGATGGATCAGCGCTTCGCCTTTGGCGTAGATCGAGTTGGGGTGGAGTTCGCTAACATCGACGGCCCCCGCGGTACAGATGACGAACTGGTCCCCGTTCACCCGGGCGAACAGGCAGGTCGAGTCCAGCAGCTTTGCGATCCGCTTGGCCATCTGACACAGAAGGTCGTCGCAGGTCTGGGTGCCCAGCACTTCGTTGAGAATTCCGAAGCGAGCTACGTCTAACGTCAGGATGGCCAGAGCGAAGTCGTTGGCCTGAGCCTCCAGCCAGCGCTTCTCTAAACTGCGAAGAAAAGAGCCGAACGAGGGGAGCCCGGTGAGCGGGTCTCGCTCTTGCTCTACGGTAGACAAAACCGGAAGAAACCAGTAGAGCAGGGCGGGTTCGTTGCGGTAGGCTAGAGCCTGACGCTTGATGGTGTACTTGTGGCCGTCGACCACCACCAGGTCGCCTTCGGGTCGGCTGTGAAGGTTTTCGGCCTTCCACTGCTGAGTGACACGCCCGAGCACCGTTCGAGCGAGACGATTGCTCCAGAGAACGGCACCTTCTTGATTTTCCACGACCAGCGGGAAAGGGGCATAGTCAAGAAAGGATTCCACCTCCGAGGACTTTGCCTTTCTGACCGGGCTTCCTTTCTCTTAGACAGAATGATTTTGTTCTGAAGGGACGGTCGAGCTTAAGCCTCGTCCCATCCGAAGAGATCGAGCTGGTGGTCGATGGGGGGCGGCACCTGTTCGGGTTCGGGGGCGAGTTTGGGGCCGAAGCGCAGCTGTTTAGGCTCCACCGACAGCAGCGGGCTGAAGCGGGCCACGTGCTGGAGCCAACGCCAGATGGTCCCGATGCGCCGCTGGGAAGTGCTGGGCGACAGGGCGCTGGCCTCGGCCACGACCCGTTCGGCGGCCTCCCGGGGTAGCGTTCCCTCGGGGGAGAGCAGCGCCGCGCTGGTCAGCTGCTGGATAACGGGGTGGCCCAGCACCAGGCGACACAGCAGCACCGAGCGGACCTCCGGTTCGCTGTGGAGATACTGGCGCCCCACTCGGCTCAGCTCGCCGGCGGCGTCGCACAGCCCCAGCGCTCGGGCGGCATCGAGATAGTACCGCCCCTGGCGGGGAGTGAACTCCAAGGCCTCGGCGATGGCTTCGGGTGTGGTCAGACCCTCTTCGAGCAGAAAAGGGAGAATAGCCAGCTTGTCGAGGCGGTCGGCCTGGGGGATCGGGGGGGCGTCCGAAACCGCCGAGTCCTCCCGGTGCGGAACGAAGCGGGTCGAGATCCGGTAGGCCGCGGCTCGGACCAGGTCCGGTGTGGCGTACCGATCGGGGGGGGCGAAACGGTACTCGCGTAGCCGGTACACCTGCTCTTGGGGGCAGTAGGTGAAGAAGATAGGCCGCACCTGTTTGTCGGTCTGATCCCGCCAGAACCGGTAGGGGTAGTAGAGCTGCCGAAGGTGGAAGTCGTCGCACTCGCCGATCTTGGCTTCGATCACCGCGATCGTCCGGCGCCCCTCGAAGCCGCCGTCGATCTCCACTTGGACCCCCTCGACTTCGAACTGGTGCTGCTGGTAGCTGAAGCGAAAGTATGGGGAGCGCTTTCGGCCTCGGATAGTGGGGTACAGCACCGGCTCGTTCAAGAAGCGCGCTAACAGGCCGGAGTTGTAGGCGATGTCCAGGTGCTGCATCTCCGAGAGCCCCCGCTCGGTGGTCTTGAGGGGGAAGCGGGTCGCAAAGTCCACCTCCTCCGGCGCGCCGCAGTGCTCGGGTCGGTGATAACCGGAGCCTTCGATGACCGCGTAGAGGCCGTTTTTGAGCGGTAGGATGAAGCGCTCGGGTCGGCGCAGGGCCGGCGGAAGTTGGTGGGAGTGGTCGAACTTCATCATGAGCCGAGGCTCCCGCCCGGTGAGGGCTCGGATCTGGTCGGCCGAGATTAGGGTCACACCCGGCGTGAGGGGGATCCGTTCCCAGGCCTCGTGCAGACGGCTCACGGAGCGATCAGTAGCTCCAGCACTTCGGCCCGACGATCGCCCTTGGAGTTGATAGCCCGAGGGGCCCGGATCCGGTGCTGTTTGAAGGGCTGGTAAAGCTCCCGGATGAGGGGCGCGCTGGAGTTGGACAGGCGGACCTGCACACCGCGCTCGGCCAGTCGCCCGAACAGCGCGGCCAGCTCCCGCTGGTCGTCGGCGGTGAAGCCGAAGCGGGTGTAGCCGGTGAAGTTCGAGGTGGGGTTCAGAGGGTGGTACGGAGGATCGAAGTAGACCAGATCGCCGGGCTGGGCCAGCTCCTCGACCTGCTGGTAGGGCGCCACCTCCAGGGTCACGCCCCGCAAAGCCCGGGAGGCGGCGCGCAGCCCTTCGGGGTCCACGATGCGCGGGTTCTTGTAGCGGCCCATAGGCACGTTGAATCGACCGGACGAGTTCTCCCGATACAGACCGTTGAAGCAAGTTCGGTTCAGATATAGAAGCCGGGATGCTCGCTCCACCGGCGCTAGGGTCTCTTGCTCTAGGGCTCGGACCTCGTAGTAGTGGTCTCGGGAGTGCCGCTTTTGATGCTCGGCCGTGGCTAGTATCAAAGCCTCGACTCGGCCCTGGACCGCCCGATAGAAGTTCACCAGCTCGGGGTTGATGTCGGTTAGGCGGGCCCGCTTCGGGTCGAGGTGCCCCCTGTTGTAGAGCCAGAAGTAGACGGCTCCGCCCCCCACGAACGGTTCAAAGTAGGCTCCGAAGCGCTTAGGGAAGCGGCGCTCGTAGGCGGCCAGGAGCCTCCTCTTGCCGCCGGCCCACTTCAGGACGGGCGCGGGCTCGAGCGCTTGGTTTTCGGTCGGGTGGGGGGTCACGCAGCTGGGTTTCCGGAAAGCCGGGGAAACTCCTAGCGAAACGCTCCCGACGGGGCAGCGGGCCCCGCCGGGGCGGGCTAGGCTAGCGCTGTCCAGGGCTCAAGCGGGTGCCTTGGCTTGCGCTCTGGCTCTGGCTGAGGCGCGCTAGCTCGACTTGCACCTTCTGTAGGGTACCGTCTCGGAGCACCTCGAGCTCCACCTGTTCGCCGACCTTGCGATCGTCCAAGGCGCGGTAGAGGTCCTCGGCGGTCTTGAGCTGCTGACCGTCTAGGCGCACGATGATGTCGCCGAGCACCAGCTGCCCCCGGGGGCCTCGGCGGGTGGGTCTGAGCTCGGCCTGTTCGGCGGGTCCGCCGGGCTGCACCCCTAGGATCAGCACGCCGGTGATCTCCAGGCGACGGGCCACCGCCGAGCTCGCGATCTCGATACCGAGACCGGGCTTGGTCACCTCGCCGTGCTCTAGGATCTCCGGTACGATGCGCGACACGATGTCGACGGTCACGGCGAACCCGATCCCAGCGTAGGCTCCGGACGGGCTGTAGATGGCCGTGTTAACCCCGATCAAGCGGCCCAGAGAGTCCAGGAGCGGTCCGCCGGAGTTGCCCGGGTTGATGGCCGCATCGGTCTGGATCACCCCGTGGATGGGGTGTCCGGT
>CAZDLH010000234.1:0-4934 GCA_964505925.1 uncultured Burkholderiales bacterium | reverse complement strand
GGCGCCCAGGGCCGGAGACTCCCAGTTGTCTTCGACGAACCGGATGTCGTGGGCGTCGGTGTCGATACCGCAGGCCCGCAGCGATTCTAGATACAGCTCTTGGGGGTCGCCCGGGTCCGGCTTCAAGATCACCTGGTACTGAGTGTGCATCTGCATCCGGTTCGGGTTCTCACCGAATCGTCCATCGTCCGGACGGTACGAGGGCTCGACGTAGGCTACGTTCCACGGCTCAGGGCCGACCACCTGAAGGACGGTGGCGGGGTTCATCGTTCCGGCGCCCACCTTCTCGGAGTACGGCTGCCAGAGCAGACAGCCGCCCCGCTCGGACCAGAACATCTGAAGTCTTAGGATCAGCTCTTGAAACGGAATCGCCATTATGCACCTCTCACAGGGCGGTCGATCTGTGGTGCCGCCCGGACCTATAGGCGCGCCGCCTTCGCGGGCTACCTGGGTTGCGCCTCCTGAGACCGACCCCCTAAAGTCCAGCGATTTGGGTGGGCCGGCCCCTGGGCCAGGCTAGGCTTGGCTGCGGATGACCAGTAGGCGCGGCTCGGTCATCTCCTCCATCGTGTAGCGGACCCCTTCGCGGCCGAAACCGCTGTCCTTGACCCCGCCGTACGGCATGCTGTCCACCCTAAAGGTGGGGTAGTCGTTGACGATGACCGCCCCCACTTCGGCGGTTCGGTGGGCGGTCAGGGCGCGCTCTAGGTTCGAGGTGAAGACCCCCGCCTGCAGACCGTAGCGGGAGTCGTTCACCCGAATCATGGCTTCCCGGAAGCTTTCGAACGGCTCCAGCAGGGTGACCGGACCGAAGACCTCCTCGCAGCTGACCCTCGAGCTCGGCGAGACGTTCTCCAGCACGGTCGGCAGGTAGCACCGCCCCTGGGCGCGCCCACCGACGAGCACGGTGGCGCCGGCGTTTACAGCCTGGTCTACCCACTCCTGGAGGCGCTCGAGTTCGCTGGCCCGGATCAGCGGTCCGACCACCGTCTCTCGGTCGTTGGGGTCGCCCACCGCGAGGGCTCCTACGGCGGACAGATAGCGGCCCTTGAACTCGTCGTAGATGTCGTTATCCACCAAGATCCGCTGAACGGCGATGCAGACCTGACCGGCGTAGGCGTACCCGCCGCTAGCCAAGCGGGGCACCGCCCAGTCGAGGTCGGCATCGGCGCAGACCACGGCGGCCGCGTTGCCCCCGAGCTCCAGCGCGACCTTCTTCTTCGGGTGGGCCGCCTTGATCCGCCAACCCACCTCGGCGCTGCCGGTGAAGCTCACGAATCTCACCCGATCGTCGGCCAGCAGGCGCTCGGTCTCTGGGATCCCTAAAAGTAGGCAGCTGAAGGCCCCCTCGGGCAGACCGCTCGAGCCGTCTTTCGACTCGACCACCTCCTGCACCACCTCGGCTAACAAAAGAGCGCTCAAGGGGGTGTCCGGAGCCGGCTTGAGCAGCACCGGGTTCCCCACTGCCAGGGCCGGCGCCACTTTGTGAGCCACCAGATTCAAGGGGAAGTTGAACGGAGTGATAGCGACCACGGGTCCGAGCGGAGCCCGTCGGGTATAGGCCAGATACCCCTCGCTGTTGGCCTCGATATCCACCGGCACCGTCTCGCCGTGATCCCTTAGCGCCTCGTGGGCCGCTAGACGGAAAGTGGTCAAGGCTCGACCGACTTCGCCCTCGGCGTAACTGAGCGGCTTTCCGGCCTCGCTGACGAGTAGCTCGACGAACTCTTCGCGGCGCCTTTCGATACCGTCGGCGACGGCCTGGCACCAGCGCGACCGGCGGTGCCGGGAGGCCTTAGCCATCTCGGTGGAGGCGGCTTGGGCCAGCTCGAGAGCGGCTTCGAGGTCGCTCGCGTCGTGGGAGGCCACCTCCCGGAGCAGCTCCCCGCTCCAAGGGTCGAACACTTTCCATACGTTAGCCATCGCATTCGTACTCCTTTGCTCGGGTTCGTGCTCCCGACGACCCCGCGCAAAGGGTGCCGTCGGATTCGGGGATGACCTCTCGAAGAGCTCAGCCCTCGGGATACACCTTAGGACCGCCGTATTTTTGCAGGCCGCAGTAGCCGTGGATCCGGTAGCCGTTCTCGGTCAGTAGAGCCGCCGTGCGGGAGGCGCGTCCTCCGCCTTGACAGGCCACTAGGATAGGGCGGTCCTTGGGGATCTCGTCTAGTCGGTCGGCCACCTCTTTCGAGGGGATATGGCAGGCCACGGACACGGTACCGTCTTTGGCGATCTCGTCGGTTTCCCGAACGTCGAGCACGAAGACTTCGCCGCCGTCGACGGCGCTTCGGATCCCGTCGTCGTCGAGCTTCTCAAATCGATCTTTGGCCGGTTCGCTGGCTCCTATTCCGCCCGCCATTAGCGCGAACAGGAGGGTGAGGTAGGTAGGTATCTTCATGCGTAAGTGTTGGGCATCGACCCCCTGATAGCCTGCGTCGGCCCGTCGTGGCTGACGGTTTCCGAGGAGGGGTAGGAATGTACGGTTCGGTCTGAAACGTCTTACGCTATGTCCGAAGATCGCATCTCCCCCATCGAAACACCGCGCAAGGAATCGCTGCTGGTGCGCTCCCTGTCCAAGATCGAGCAGGTCGGGAACCGTTTGCCGGATCCCCTGACGCTGTTCGCACTGATGACGCTAGCGGTGGTCTTGATCTCTGTGGCGACGGCAGGCCAAAGCGCTGAGGTCGTACAGCGCTCCGGTGAAGCCGAAGTCAAGACGGTCCAGAGCCTGCTGAGCTGGGAGGGGATACGCTGGATGTTCCTCTCGGCGGTGGACAACTTCATCGGCTTCGCCCCTCTCGGTCCGGTCCTGACGGTGATGATCGGGATCGGAGTGGCCGAGAGGACCGGATTCGTGACCCTCGGACTGCGCATGCTTGTCAGCGCTGCACCTAAAAACCTGATCACCGCCACGCTGGTCTTCGCGGGGGTTATGAGTTCGATGGTCGCCGACGCCGGCTACGTCGTGCTGACCCCGCTGGGAGCGATGCTCTTCGCTGGCCTAGGGCGCCATCCCATCGCTGGGCTGACCGCCTCCTACGCTGCGGTCTCCGGCGGATTCTCTGCGAACCTATTGATAACCGGACTAGACCCGATGTTGGCGCGCCTCACCGGACAGGCCGCTCAATCGGTGGATCCGGCCTACACGGTGCAAGCGACCTGCAACTACTACTTTATGGCCGCCTCGGTGGTACTGGTCACCGTGGTGGTCACCTTCGTCAATTCTCGCTTCATCGAGCCGATGCTAGGGGAGTGGGATTCGAGCTTGGCTGCCGAACCGGTCGGAGGGCAACAGGACCTGACCGCACAAGAGAAGAGGGCTTTCTGGATCGCTTTGGCCGGAGCCGCCGTCATCGGATCCTTCCTGGCGCTGTTGGCCATCGTACCCGCTTCACCCCTGCGGGACGCGATCGGGCCAGACCAGCCGGCAGTGGACGCTCTCCACCCGTTCTTCGAGTCGATCGAGATCCTCATCACGCTGCTTTTCATCGTGCCGGGCATCATCTTTGGGGTTCTGACCAAAACCATCAAGAGCGACAAGGACCTGGCTAAGATGGCCGGCGATGCGATGGCTGGGATGGGTCTTTACATCGTGCTGGCCTTTATCGCCGGACAGTTCGTGGCCTATTTCAACTGGACCAATCTCGGCGCAGTGACGGCGGTGCGGGGGGCAGAGTGGCTGCAGGGCGTCGGGCTAACAGGAACCCCGCTCCTGTTAGCTTTCATGGTCGTGTCGGCCTCGATGAACCTCCTCGTGGGGAGCGCTTCGGCCAAGTGGGCCTTCATGGCGCCCATCTTCGTTCCGATGATGATGATGATGGGGATCAGCCCGGAGATGACCCAGGTGGCCTACAGGATCGGGGATTCCGTCACCAACATCATTTCGCCGTTGATGCCGTATCTGCCGATCATCATCGTCTTCGCACAACGCTACGACAAGAAGGCCGGTATGGGTACCATCCTCACACCCATGCTGCCGTACTCCATCGCGCTGGGTATCACTTGGATCTTCATGCTCGTGGTCTGGGTGGGCTTAGGTCTCCCCATCGGACCGGGCGTGGACGTCGTCTACACGCCGGCCGGATAGCTGTACTCAGGACGGTTCTGGGCGACGGTTCTCAGCCGGAAGGTGAGTCGGGCTAGGGGTTGGAGCCCTCTCGCTGGTTGAGGGCTTCGTAGCCGGCGATCAGATCGAACAGTTCGTTGTCGATGGCGCTCTGGCGTAGGCGATGGAACTGGAAAGTGAGCTGTTCGAGCCGCTCCTCGATATTTTTTTCGGCCCGCTGCATAGACATGAGTCGGGTCCGGTTTTCGCTCATAAGCGACTCGGCGCAGGCTCGGTAGAGACTGACGAAGAGGTACTCGTTGATCAGCTTGTGCAGCAGGAGACCGGCGCCGCCCACCGATTCGGGGGGGATCTCGGTAGGCCAATCCTGCTCGAGGAACTGGGCCAGCCAGCGGTCATCGATGGGGAGAAGGTGTCTCATCGTCGGCTCGTACTGGCCCAGGTCTATAGGCTGGTTGTGAAAGGAGTACATGCGGGCGTGTTTCTCCTCGACGGCTCGCACCAGGCCTTGCAGCAAGAGCTCCCCGACGAGCGGTCCGATCCCCTCCACCGAGTTCGGTACGGCTAAGACCTTCACCACTTCCAGGCCCGAGTCGATAAGATCGCCTGCGATCCGCTCGCCGACCGCCCAGACCTCTTTCTCGCCGGGGATCTCACTAAGAGTTCTAGCGACCTCCTCGCTGAGGACCGTATTGAAACGCCCCACCAGCCCCTGGTCGGAGCCGAAGACGACAGCGCTGATCTTGCTGGCGCTTGGAGCGGTCGGTCCAGGCCGGAGCTGGCCGCCCCCTTTCAGACAGGCGATCAGACCCAGCTCGACGGTGCGAAAGTACTGCTCGAGTGAGGCGACCGAGGATTCGTACCTTCC
>CAZDLH010000233.1:0-4936 GCA_964505925.1 uncultured Burkholderiales bacterium | reverse complement strand
CTCTGGAGATGATACTCCCGCATCAGTTCCAGAGTACGAACGACATCGCTTCTCTGGCTTTGCCAGTGAAACCCGAAACGTAGCCTTCCGTTAGGGGTACCGCACGAGACTCCCCGGGCCGCCAGGAAAGCCATCACCTCGGGGATCTGCACGCCCGCCGGAGGGTCAAAGCTCAAGATAGAGCTGCGATTCTTCATGGCAGGAGCTCGGAGCGACCTCCACTCCAACGCCTCGAGCCCAGCTTCCAACTCATCTTGGAGCGGTGAATAGTGAGCGAAGATCTGCTCAGGGGGGACCGCCAGCCGCTCCCGAACCGCAGCCGAAAGTCCCGCATAGCCCAGACTGTTCAGGCTGCCCCCCTCCAGGACGCTCGGGTCTCGCTGGCGGGGGTTCCGGTCGTTAGGTACGGTATCCGGCAGGCCATCGAGCAGAAAGTCCACCGGATCGGGTAGGCTGAGCCAGCTACCGATGCGCGGGACCCAGCGCTCTCTCAACCGAGGCGAGGTCACCAGAAAGCCTGCTCCTTCCGGTGCCTGCAGAGCTTTATGGCTGCCGACGGCTAAGCCGTCGATCCCCTCTTCGAGGGTCCACGGCACCGCGCCGACGGCCTGGATCCCGTCGACGTAGATCAAGGTTCCCGTGGCTCTGCCGAGCTCCCCTAAGCGGGAGGGTTCGAGGCGAAAACCCGACCAGAACGAGACCGCTGAAAGAGCCAGGATGCGAGGTCGCTCCGCTTCGAGGAGTTCGCGCAGCTCGGCCCAACCTCGCTCCGGCTCCGTGCGCAGGAGATCCTCGTCGAACGGTAACACCCCCAGGCCGAACTGCTGCGCAGCGAGTCGCCAGGGAACAGTATTCGCAGGGAATTCGCTGCGCCCCAGCACCAGTTTCTGATCCGACTGCCAGTCCAGACTGTAGGCGACCCCCAAGGCCGCTGTGGAGACGTTCGGCAGATAGACTACATCGTGGGAGCTCCCGCCGATCAAGCGTAGGATATCGGCTCGACTCTGCTCTCGCTCTTCGCGTAGGGCCAAGGAAGCGCCGAGGCCATGGCGACCCAGCTTGCGGGCAGCCCGATGCACTGCGGCTTTCACGGCATCGGGCCAGGGGCTCACTCCACAGTAATTAAGGAAAACTGAAGGCGGTGTCCCGTTTTGATGTTTTGCGCGGCGGTACAGCGCCGGCAACTCCGAGGACGAGATCGCCTCGAGCTCGGCTCCGGCGGCTCGCTCCATCTCTTCGACCCGGCCAACCAAGCGACCGCAGGTACCCGACAGCGCCCGCTCGGGCGATAGGCCTTTGAGATGGGCCCAGGAGAGAAGCGCCATGAGGAGATCGCCGAGCTCGGCTTCCGTGGTCGCGTTATCCCCCCCTTCGTTCTCCTCCTGGAGCTCGAGCATCTCCTCTTCGACCTTAGCCCAAGCCTGGAGCTCGCTACCGTAAACGAACCCTCGGGAGGCAGCGCGAGTCAAAATCTTGTCTACACGGCGAAGCGAAGGTAGCCCCGCTGGGAGCCCGTGATCGAGCCGACGGGCTCCGTCCGGCCTCTCTTGAGCTTTCCGCCTCTCCCAAAGCTCGGGGATGTGCTCGTGCGAGCTGAGGGGGGCCTCCTCGAAGACGTGGGGATGGCGGTGAACCATCTTCTCCACGAGTCTGAGGGCGGCCCGCTCCGGGTCGATACCCGCGGGGACCGACTGCCGGACGAACTCGGTAGTGAAGAGCAGGTCTCCCAACTCCTCCTCCGCGTCCTCGAGCGCCCCCTCGGACAGCGCAGCCTTCAGCTCGTACGTTTCATCGATCAGATGGTCCAACATCTCCAGCGCCCCCTGTTTTTGGTCCCAGGGACAGCCGTTCGGGCCCCTGAGCACTCCGACGAGCCTAGCGAGCTCGGAGGTAGGAGGGCGCTCTCCCCGCTCTAAGAGAAACCGTTCGGGAGTCAAAGGCTGGTCATCGCGTATCATCTTGCGGCGGTTCTCACCCCGGAGACACACCTCCCCCTTTTTCGGCGGTTCTTCGGTATGCGCACTCCTTGGTGGAAGGAGTGAACCCCTCGGACCAGAAAGCGCTGCTCTTGCTTCGGGTGCCCCAGGAAGAACCGGCGACACCCGGTGAGAGATGCCGTGGAGGAGGGTTAAGTGCGACTGAATATCTTTCCGAGAGAGGAGAAGTTCTTCGATCTCTTCCTCCAGCAGGCTGAGCTTACCAAAGACATGTGCGGGCAGTTCAAGGAGCTCTTGGAACACTTCGGAAAGCCCGATTTCTCCGAGCGAGTCGAACTCATCCGAACGACCGAAGACCGTGGGGACGCTCTGCTCCAGGACATTCTCGTACGGTTGGCCCGCTCGTTCGTCACCCCCATCGATCGTGAGGACATCCACCTCCTAGCCAACCATATGGACGACATTCTCGACTATATTCAAGGTGCAGCCATTCGGCTCAGACTGTACGAGGTACACGAGCTCAAGCCGGGCATCGTCGAACTCGCTCGGATTCTAGACGAGTGCTCAGATCTGATCCTTCAGGCCATGCGGCGCCTTCCAACCTTTCAAGACATCACCGACCTCCGGCGGGCCATGCGGGTTCTCGAAGCCGAAGGCGACGAGGTCAACCGTCAGGCGGTGGCCGACCTCTATCGAAACTGCAAGACGGTTCCCGATGTGATGGAGTTGATGAAATGGAAAGAGATTCTCGACGGTGCGGAGAACGGCGTCGATAAGTTTGAAGACGTCTTAGACGTGGTCGAGGGTGTCGTTATTAAGCATGCTTGAACTGACTTGGATGCTGATCGCCGTCATCGGCGTGGCCCTGATCTTCGACTATGTCAACGGGATGCACGATGCGGCGAACGCCATCGCTACTTCCATCTCCACCCGAGCCCTCACCCCCAAGAGCGCGGTTCTCTTGGCCGCCTTCTTCAACTTCGTCGGCGCCTTCGTCTCGGAAGGGGTGGCCCGAACGATGGGAAGCGGGCTCATCTCCCCCGAGATGGTCTCCAACCAGAAGGTGATCCTGGCGGCCCTATTCGGAGCCCTCATCTGGAACCTCATCACTTGGAGTTTAGGCCTCCCTTCCTCCTCTTCCCACGCCTTGGTGGGGGGCCTGGTGGGAGCCGGCCTCTACGCCTCCGGTCTAGAGGCCGTGATCTGGTCGGGAGTGCTGACGAAAGTGGTCCTTCCCGGAATCGTGAGCCCGCTGCTCGGTTTTCTGGTGGGTTTCGGCCTGATGGTTCTACTCCTATGGATGTTTCGCCAGGCCAACCCTACCACGGTCAATCGTAAGTTCCGCACCTGCCAGATCTTCAGCTGTAGCTATCTAGCCCTGACCCACGGAATGAACGATGCTCAAAAAGTTATGGGAATCATCACTTTGTCTTTGGTCACAGCGGGAATGCAGGACACCTTCGACGTCCCCTTCTGGGTGAAGTTCTCTTGTGCGCTCATGATCGCATTGGGCACGAGCGCCGGGGGCTGGCGGATCATTAAGACCATGGGCGGCAAGATGACGAAGCTGCAGCCCGTTCATGGATTCGCTGCCGAGCTCACCTCCGCCGGAGTCCTGACGACCACCGCGCTCTTCGGAATGCCGGTCTCCACCACCCACGTTATCAGCTCCGCCATCATGGGAGTCGGCGCCAGCCGACGGTTCAGCGCGGTCCGCTGGGGAGTAGCCCACAACATAATGATCGCTTGGATCTTCACCCTTCCCGCTGCCGCGGTGATGGGGGGCTTTTGCCTCGCTCTTTTAGAGTGGGGCGCCCGCCTTTTCAGCTGAGCCATCCGGGCCAGGAGTAGCCGCGGTCCCGACCGAGGGTTCCGGCTCACTACCTAAACAGCGCTTCCCAGGAATCGAGTAGGCAAAGCAGAAGCCTCGGCCATCTCTTTTTGAAGCGAGGTCAAAGTTTATGAGCTACATCGTCTCTATAGATGCACGCGAGATTCTCGATAGTCGAGGCAATCCTACCGTCGAAGTCGAGGTCCTCACCGAAGAGGGCTCGGTCGGTCGAGCCGCCGTCCCCTCGGGAGCCTCCACCGGAGCCTACGAAGCCGTCGAACTGCGCGACGGCGAGGAGCACCGTTTTCTAGGTAAGGGCACCACCCGGGCCGTAGAAAATGTGGTCGAGGAGATCGCCCCCGAACTTATCGGTTTTTCGGTCTTGGATCAGCTCGATATCGACCATCGCATGATCGAACTCGACGGAACCCACAACAAATCGCGCCTGGGTGCCAACGCGATTCTCGGTGTCTCGATGGCGGTGGCGCGGGCAGCGGCCGAGTCTCTCGGGCTCCATCTGTTCCACTATCTGGGAGGGCCTTTCTCTCACCACCTCCCGGTCCCCATGATGAACGTACTCAACGGCGGACAGCACGCCGACAACAACGTGGATGTCCAGGAGTTCATGATCGTCCCGGTAGGCGCCCCTACCTTTGGGGAAGCGCTCCGGACGGGCGCCGAGATCTTTGCCCATCTCAAGTTGGTTCTGCACAGCCGAAAGCTCTCCACCGCGGTCGGCGACGAGGGCGGATTCGCCCCTAGTCTCAAGAGCAACGACGAGGCTCTGGAGCTGCTGATGGAGGCCATCGAAAAGGCCGGCTACAGCCCCGGCGAAGACGTCTGCCTGGCCCTCGACGTAGCCGCCTCAGAGTTCCACAAAGAGGGGACCTATATCTTTAACAAGAGCGATAACAAGGCGCGCAACGCCGATGAGATGATCGCTTTGTACAGCGAATGGTGCGAGCGCTTCCCGATCATCTCCATCGAGGACGGCTTGGACGAAGACGACTGGGACGGCTGGAAGAAGCTCACGGAAGCCCTCGGAGACCGCATCCAGTTAGTGGGGGACGACCTGTTCGTAACCAGCAATGAGCGTCTACAGCAAGGCATCGACCGGGACATCGGAAACTCCATCCTGGTGAAAGTCAACCAGATCGGTACCTTGGCC
>CAZDLH010000232.1:0-4960 GCA_964505925.1 uncultured Burkholderiales bacterium | reverse complement strand
ATCTTAAGAGTCAACACCGCTCCCTTAGAATCCAAGCGTAACCGGAGCACCCAGTCCTTTCGTTTCGGTGCGGGAACCACGCCGTAGTAACGATTAAAGAAAGCGCGCTCGCGCTCCGGGGTTCCCAGCAGCTCCCTTAAGCGCTCCCACTCTTCGAGATCGGCCAGTTCGAACTTCGCCTCCGTCTCCGACTCGACCGCCATCAGGGTGTCCCCACGTCCATTCGGAGATAGTGGTCCATCTGCTTGAACCACCAGGGCCAGTCGTGGGCCACATCGTGCCCCCATAGGTCCAGGCGATGCGGGACCCCTTGCTCCGTTAGAAAACGATCGAACCAGGTCGTCCAGTGGACGCGCTCCCAGGGGCCCTGCCCACAGAGTACCGTGATCCTGGAGGTGACGATAGCCTCCCACTGGTCGCCGCCTCGAAGGTTCGGTAGATAGTGCTTCGGGCTATTGAGATAGCAGTTGTGATCGAAGTGGCTTCCGAACATCTCACTAATGTCGTAGATCCCGCTCAGACCGTAGGCCGCTCGAAACTTTTGAGGATATCGAAAGAGCGTATTCATCGCGTGAAAAGCTCCAAAGGAGGCTCCCAGCGTCGCGATCGGTACGGTGCCCTGACATTCCCGATAGATCGCTGCGGTCACCTCTTCACCCACGAATCGTACGTACGCCTCCTGGCGTCGGGCCGCCTCGGGGATGGGAACGTTACGAGCGCTCCAGCTCTCACCGTTAATGCTGTCGATGGTGACCAGCTTGATGAGGCCCGCTTCGATGAAAGGGGTGAGCGCTCGCACCATCCCTTGACGTTCGAACTCCTCAAAATCGGCAGCAGCGGTAGGAAAGGCGAGGATCGGTTGACCGAAGTGGCCGTAGATGGCCAGAGGCATAGCTCTCCCTAGGTGGGAGCTGTCGATGTAGGTTTTCTGAATCTTCATAGCGCTGATTGTGCCAATAGCCGCACCACCTCCTCCCGACTCTAAGAGGACATCCGACCCCCCAGCGCCCTCGTGCCCAGTGGCGCGGAAGGCGCCCCACGCGCCAGCGCCTAGAGGCGCCACCTCGCTTTACAGCGAGCTTGCGATCTACTATAGTCCACAACGAAGGCAGGAGCGGCGTGGAAGAGACCAGTGAAAGCGCGGCCGTCGAACGGCCCCTCCCAGACAACGTAAAACTGCTCTCGCTCGAGGGGCGTTCGATCTACCTCGTCGGGACGGCCCACGTCTCTGCAAAGAGCGTGGAGCTCGTGGAGTCCGTACTTCGGGAACTGCGACCCGATACGGTTGCAGTGGAGCTGTGCGAACCTCGACTCCGAGCCTTGAAGGATCCCGAAAGCTGGCGGAAGACCGATGTCGTGAAGGTGATCCGGGAAGGCAAAGCCTTCCTGCTCCTCTCTCAACTCATGCTGGCCAGCTTCCAGAAGAAGATCGGTGAGAGGCTCGGTGTTCAGCCCGGAGCCGAGATGCTCAAAGCCATCGACGTCGCTGAAGAGCTCGGAATCCGCAAGGTGCTCGCCGATCGCGAAGTCTCGATCACCCTCCGCCGAACCTGGCGCAATCTGGGTTTCTGGGGTGGGGCGAAGATGTTGGCCGCACTCTTGACCGAGGGGCTCGCCGGAGGAGAGGAGGTCGACGAGGAAGAGATCGAGCGCCTCAAGACCTCCGATGTTCTCGAAGAGGCGATGCAAGACTTCGCCAAAGCTTTACCATCGGTCCGAGAGAGTCTGATCGACGAACGCGATCGATACCTAGCAGAGAAGATCCGCACCGCCCCCGGTGAGAAGATCGTGGCTATCGTGGGGGCAGGTCACGTCCCTGGAATAGAACGCTACATTCACGAGGCGACGGATCTCGCTCCTTTAGAGACCATCCCCCCACCCTCGAAGTGGACCAAGGTGATCGCTTGGGCGATCCCGCTCGTCATCTTGGGCCTCATCTTGTACGGCCTCCTCTACGCAGGTACGGATGTCGGCGTGCAGATGCTTTTCGACTGGATCTGGGTCAACGCTCTCTTCGGGGTGATCGGTGCTCTGGTGGCCTTCGGTCATCCGCTGACCGTCTTGAGCGCAGGACTGGTGAGCCCGATCACCAGCGCCAATCCGTTCGTAGCCTCGGGCTGGATCGCCGGCTTGGTCGAAGCGTCGGTACGAAAGCCAAAGGTGGAGGACTTCGAACAGCTCAGCGGCAGCGCTCTCACTATGCGCATCGCTTGGACCAACCGCGTTACGCGCGTGCTCTTAGTGGTCGTCTTCACCAACCTTTTCGGAACCGTCGGGACCTTCCTCAGCGGCGGCCTCATCGCTTCGAGGCTGTGAACCCAGATCTCGATCGAGACCCCTTCGATCCCTATCGGGAGCTTCAGTTGGCTCCGGGTGCCGAACCCGACCTGGTCAAAGCGGCCTTCAAGGCCCTAGCGAGGAAGCACCACCCCGACCGCTTCACCGACCCGGAAGACAAAGCCCGCGCCGAAGAGCGGATGAAGCGGCTCAACGAGGCCCAGCGCCTCTTGACGGAAGGGGGCTACCGCCCTCCCCCACAGGCTCGGGAGCCCAACTGGAGCTCTCCGCCCCCTCCCGCCGCAGCCTCTCCAACCCCTAAGGCACCACCCCCAAGGGAGCGAGGCCGCTCGACACCACCGGCTTCCAAGTCGAAGGGCCCTATCGCGGCTCGCATTAACTTCGGGATCTTCGCTCTGCTGCTGCTCGGGATGCTCGTCTTTCTCCTGGCGGGTCCGCAGCTCAGTCGTTACCACCAGTCCAAAGCCGCCGCCCTTCTGGCCGAGCAGCGCTTAGAGGAGGCCCTAAAGCAGGCCGATCGCGCCCTGCAACACGACGATCGCAACGCCGAAGCCTATCTCTTGAGAGCGGAGATCTACGACGGGTTAGGGGAGCCGGAAAGAGCCGAGATCGATCGCCGAAACGGCCGTGGCCTTCTCCCCAGATCGAACCCGGCGTCGGAAGGGGACCCACCCCCCACTCCGACACCGGAGACGCCCCCGGATGAAGAGGCTTAAGGTGTCTCTCCACGACCGACCCGGCAGCGTCTTCCACGAACTGAACATCGTCAAGAAAGAGATCGAGATCGAGGCTCCGGCGGCTCGCGTTTTCGAAGCTTGGGCCGATCCGGACCACCTGGAGCGCTGGTTCACCGACAAAGTGACCGGCTGGCCCGGTGTCGGAAGCCACCTGAACCTGACCTGGAAGAACTTCGGTTTTTCGGTTCCGTACAAGATCGCTGTAATGAAACCGCCGGAGAGACTGGTCTTAAAGACGAGGCTCTCCGGGGTAGGCACCCAGGTGTTGACCGTGAACCTCGCCCGACGAGCGCCGAAAACCATCATCTCGGTCAGCGAGTCGGGACCGGAAAACCATAAGTCCGACCCTTTAGAAAGTGGAGTGGACTCGGGCTGGTCCATGGCTCTCGGGGTCGTCAAACTGTATGTCGAACAGTATTTCGGGAAACCCCGCGCCACATTTTTCGCCATGCTGCCAGCTCAGTTTCAGTACGAGCAGCTGCGCCCGCTGTACAACACCGAGGAGGGCCTGAAACGGTGGCTCACAGTGGCCGGTGCGCCACCCGGACAAGCTGGGGAGACCTACCGGTTTCAACTCGATGACGCCCGGACGATGTCGGGCCGCGTTCTAGCCCACACTCATCATGAACTAGCGCTGTCTTGGGATGAGATCTCCGGCTATCTAGAGCTGAAGTCGTTTCCCACCGGGGGAGAGAATAAAGGTCTATGTTTGCGAGGGAGCACCTACCGACCCGCAGATCACTCCTGGGAAGAGCTCGAAAAGTACGTCAAGGACCTACTGGTGAGACTCTTCGCTGCGCTGTCGTCCTAAGAAGACTTGCGTTTTTTTTTAAGAAGCCGGGAACAAATCGGATCCCCGAGATGTCCTACCCTTGAATTACGGCCGTATATTGCGGCTTGAACGGAGCAGACTATGACTATTAAGGTAGACCTTCTCCCCACAGAGAAGAAGTCGTTTAGTATCGATCCCGCCTTGATCATTATGTTGGTCTTGATCGTCGCGACCATCTTCGGATGTGTTTGGTATGGCGGTGTCCTCGATCGACAGATCCAAGCCAAGAACACAGAGATCGAGCAGATCAACGCTGAGATCAAACAGATCGAAACGCAACTGCCTCTCATCGAAGAGACCAAAACGAGGATCGCCAACATTAAGCGCGAGATCCAGATGATCAAGAGCCTCGTTTACGACCCGCTCCGATACGCCAACCTTCTGCAGGAAGTAGCCATCCTGCTTCCGGAGAACGTCTGGATCGACAAGCTCGACATCGATCCCCGGGCCAACAGGGTCTCCTTCTCCGGCGTCGCAGCTGAAGTCGACAACCGCCTCCCGCTGGCCACCGTCGCCCAGCTGATGAGAAACTTTAACGAATCCGCCTACTTCCGAAGCTCTTCGCTCGCCTCCACCAGCGAGACGAACGTAGAACCGAACGATACCCGCGCCTTCACTTTCTCTTTGGAAGTGACCTACGACCCGGAGAAAGCAGCCAACGAGCCGCCCACCGGGATGAGCGAAGGTGCTGTCCCCACGGCCGAAGATATGAATACCCCCCTCGATCGGGTTGAAGAGTCCGGTGTACTCGACGACGACGACCTCCTCGAAGAGGGAGAATCGACCGAAGATGACGCCGCTACCGACGCCGAGTCGGACCAGTAGCAGAGCTTGAGGAGAGATAGAAGTCAATGAATACACCAATGAAATTAGGCCTCACGGTCATCATCATCGCACTCGTCCTGCTCGGGGCCTACACCCTATCCTGGTCCGATAAGTACAAAGAGATCGAGACCCTCGAAGCTCAGTACGAGCAGCAGGTTCAGCGAAAAGAGCGGCTGCAGCGAGATGTCGAGGAGCTGCCGAAGTTCCAAGAGGAAGAGAAGAAGCTCGAAGCTGAGCTGATGAGCCTCGTCCAGTCCCGCTTCACCCG
>CAZDLH010000231.1:0-4961 GCA_964505925.1 uncultured Burkholderiales bacterium | reverse complement strand
TCACCGACTAGGAAGTCGGGACCGGTCTGCCCGCGAGCCCAGACTCCGATTACCCGTCTTTTATCGCCGAAGATTACGACCAGCTCATCGACGGCCCTTTTATATGGGGGAGCCGTGTAGAGACGTTCCCCTTCGAAGTCGGTGGCAAGCCTCATCTTCTAGTTCAAGCCGGCAACTCCCAGCTCTGGGATTTCGAGGAGCTCCATCCGGCTCTCGAAGCGCTCTTCGAAACTCATCACAGTTTTTGGGGATCTATCCCCTACCGAGACTACTCCATCTTAAATCTTATCGTCGAGGGTCGCGGCGGATTAGAACATTACAACTCTACGGTTCTCATGACGACGCGCTCTGCGCAGCTAGAAAGAGGCAGCTACCTAGGCTGGCTCTCCTTGGTCTCCCACGAGCTTTTTCACGTATGGAACGTAAAGGAGTTCAGTCCGTCGGAGTTCTCGCCGTTCGACTATGAAAACGAGGTCTACACCGACTCCTTATGGATCGCCGAGGGGATCACTTCATACTATGACGACCTCCTGGTTCGGCGCGCCGGCCTGTCCACAGAAGGTGAGTATCTCCAAGCTCTATCGGCTTCCATTAAGGATGTACAGAATACGCCCGGCCGACTCGCACTCCCCCTAACTCAAGCGTCGTTCGATGCCTGGATAAGGCTCTATCAACCGACCGAGGACACTCTGAACTCATCCGTTAACTACTATTCGAAAGGGGCTCTCGTCGCTTGGCTACTCGATACCGAGATTCGCCGCAAGAGCGAAGAGAAGTACTCCCTCGACGACGTAATGCGCACAGCGCTATCCCGATTCCGGGCCGACGGCTTCACAGAATCCGAGTTCCGGGCCCTGACTCAAGAGGTTACCAAACTCGACCTCAGCGAGTTCTTCAACCGAAGCCTCGACTCGGCATCCGAACTCGATTTTCAGCCTGCGCTAGACTATTTCGGCCTGAGCCTTACCCCTACGGGAGAAGCTGGACGGGGCGCACTCGGGACGGACCTGGAGCTGCGAGAAGGTCGCTGGTACGTCAAGGCCGTGGCCACGAACTCCCCCGGGTGGCGCGCTGGTATGTCCCCCCACGATGAACTGATCGCCGTGGAGGGTTTGAGGCTCGGAAGCGATGCGCGCGCAAACTCGCTCATCGAGGATCTGTCCCGACGCACCGGTGAGCTCAATCTTACGGTCGCTCGGAGAGGGGAGCTCAAGGAGATCACCGTCCTCGGTCCTTGGCTAACCACAGTAGCGACAAACTTGCAGGTCGAAGGAAACGACCGCCGCTATAAGCAACGACGAGCCGCATGGTTAGGACGTGAGAGGACCGCTGATTGAACGGAACTCAGGACCCGCTAGAGTACCTTCTCGACTCTCTTCCTCCTTACCCGTTGGTAGACGAACACTCGCGCTCCGGTCGAGAGCCGCTGCCGCCCGGCACAAAGCTGGGGGACGGAAGCTACACTCTCGACGAGGAGATAGGCTACGGGAGCTTCGGTGTCATCTACGCCGCTAGCGAACCGAGAGTAGGCCAAGACCTCGCGATCAAAGAGTTCTTCCCCAAAGGGGCTCGCCGTGGTGAAGACCGACCTTTGGAGATCGCTCCAGGGGATCAGTGGGAGCAGTCTGAGCTCGAGCTCTTGAAGAATCAGTTCCGAGAAGAGTACCTCGTCCTCGAGCGTTTCGAGCGCCCGGGTATCGTGAAGGTCTACGACCTCTTCGGAGACCGAGGGGGGCTATTTCTAGTGATGGAGAGGCTCCGGGGCGGGACGCTCGATCAGATTCTAGCTAGTCGGGGTCGGCTCTCCGAAACCGAGGCGCTGGCCATCATCTCTAGACTCACCTCGACTCTAGAGACTATCCATCTCTCGGGTTTAGTACACGGCGATATTAAGCCGGAGAATCTCTTTTTGACCTTCGACCGAGAGGTCATACTTCTAGACTTTGGTGCTGTCAATCATTACCTTACACAGGATCGAAAGTCACCCCGGTTTCTGACTCCCGGATATGCCCCTCCCGAACAGTACCAATCCCACCGTCCACCGGACCCTTCCTCGGACATCTACGCTCTAGGCGCAACACTGTACGAACTGCTATGCGGACAGCCTCCGCCGGACGCGAAGGAGCGACTCCAAGGACGCAAACTCCCATCCCCGATTCAGTTTGGCGGTGTCATATCGAACGAAACCATTTCTGCACTGGCCAAGACCCTCGCACTGGTTTCCGAGCGAAGGCCTGCATCGGCGCCGGAACTCAAGCAGCTCTTTCCGATGCCGGTCCTCGAAGACTCCAACTACAAAGGGGTTCTAGAGCCTTTAGAACCTTGGATCGGGCACGAGCAAGGGGTAGTGGGCCTGAAGCTCACGAAAGACGGTCGATTCCTGGTATCCTCGGACCGAAAGGGCGAAACGAGACTGTGGTCTTTAGAGGAAGAGCGCTGTTTGGGCGTTATTAAGTTCGGTCAAGAGATCGTCTATCTCACGTTGAAGTCCGACGACAATACGATGGCCCTCGCTTTCCGAGGCGGTTGGGTCGAACTGGTGGACCTCGCGAGTGGGCAGGGTATCGGCTCGGTCCGAGAAGGGAACCCTCCGGTGTCTTCCCTCGCATTTTCCCCGGACGGACTCCAGCTCGCCTGTGGGCTATCCAGCGGCCATGTCGAGCTGTGGGATATGGCGGACGGGGAGCCACTAGCACAGTTTCGAGCTCACGAAGGTCCCATAAACCAACTCAACTTTAGTCCGACCGGGCGCCTATTAGCCCTCGCATCCAACGATAGAAAAGTTAGTGTATGGGACCTTAAATCGAAACGTCGCCTGAGGCACTTCGATGAGAACCGTCGCCCGGTCCAGTGCGCGCGCTTTTGCACCAAAGGGAACTTCCTCATGACGGGGGGAGCCGACATGGTTTTGAGACTCTACGACCTCAAGCAAGGGGATGAGTTCCGGCGACTCCGCGGACACGAAGCCATGGTTTGGGATGTGGAGTACCGCGATGACCTCGCTCGAGCCTTCAGCTGCTCGTCCGATCGGACACTACGGGTCTGGGACACCCGAAACTTTCGGGAGCTCGCCAAGGTTCAGGTGAGCGATGGATGGCTTCAGAGTCTAGCCTTCAGCCCGTATCGTAATGAGATCTACACCGCCGGGGTGGATGGAAAGATCTATCGCTATCAGCTCCTGGAAACGAGTCTTTCTCTATGAATACGACGACGAACCCATCTCGGTGGAGGAGAGCATGACTCCTGACCTGTTGCTTCATTTGGGAGGGGGGGCGCTCGCGGGGCTAGCCGTAGGTCTAGCCGTAAAGAAGGCGCTCAAAATCTGTCTCACCATTATCGGACTGCTCCTGCTCCTGCTATACGGGTTGAGTCAAGGCGGTTTCATCGAAGTCAACTGGAACGCGCTTACCCAGGGGATGAGCGATGGAGCAAACTTCATCTCGGGTTGGATCGAGCTGGCCGTCGTCGATCTCTCAGCGCAACTCGTCGGTTTTTCCGGTGGGGTCCTCCTCGGGCTGCGCTGGAAGTAACCCGTCTACTTACTCGGAGGGCGAAGGTAGACCGTCTCTTCGAGGGGGTCCCAAAAGAGCTGTATCTCCCCTCGCCTTAGGGCCTCCACAAGCTGGTGACACCTCGCATCGATCGGGGTCTCGTCGGGCTCCCCCCGTGTAACGATCTCTTCGAGCACTCCTCGAAGCGCTTCTGCAGAAAGGAGCTGGTGGTCTATCGGCTGGGGGAGAGAGTCGCCTTCTTGCGACAACGCATCCACCCCCTAGGACCCCCCTCGCAGCTTCCTGCTATGGTAGTCCAGCCTGTCCTTCTCCTCTTTCGTTAAGGACGCCATACCCTCTAGCCGGATCTTGTCGAGGATTCGGTCTAGTTCGATCTCCGCCTCATTGGTCAGCTTAGAGACTTCCTCTCGCCTCGACCCAACGACGGTGAGACCGGTATCTTTGCGCCCACCGGATTGTCCTTTTCCTTCGTGGACCTGAAAACGACTCTTCTTCTTCTCGCGAACCCGCTTTTGCCACCAATCGGCGACCCTCTGCCGAGGACTCCCGGCCGCTCGCGGCCCCGGCCGGCCTCGATCCACCTTACTCGCCCAGAACCATCCAGCCACCGGGAGTGCGACGTCAAAGAGCCCCAAGATCGGTCCGACCGAAAAGTATGTCAGAACCACACCAGCCAGAGCGAGGTAGCGAGCCTTAACCGGTAAGACGAACATAAAAAGCACGGTAGCCTCAGGGTTGAGCCCGGCCCAGATCACGAAAAGAGAGATCAGCGGCAGATGTAACCCTGCGACATCCACGCTCGTATCCAGTCCACCTAAAGTGGCGACAGAGCCAACCCAGTGAAAAGTGGCGGCGAGAACGGAGAGAACCAGGAATATAGCCACGAATTTTCGCGACCCCCAAGTTCTCTCTAAGGAACCTGCGATCCATCCGGTTACATAAAGTGAGATGATCAGTAGGAGCGGGTGCGTACTGTAGGGCGTTACCCAGGCGTAAGTGACCCATCGCCAGGGAGCGGCTATCCCGAGTTCCCCGGCAAAGATAGCGCCTAGGGTCGAATATCCGAAAAAACCGAGAAGCCAGAACGCTAGGTTACTGGAAAGGAGTGCGAAAGTCCAAGGCCTCTCTCTTCCGAAGCGTAAAAGCTGCTCTCTCACGTCAACAGACTATTCTATCTCATGCCCATTAAGCAAGGCTACCAGCTGTTTTGAATCCAGCCTCGTGTCGATATCGGTACCTTCGAGCAGCGAGCTCGCAAGATCGCGCTTATTTCGGTGGAGTTCGACGATCTTCTCCTCGATCGTGCCTTTAGCGACCAGTCGATAGATCGTTACCGGTCGAGTCTGCCCCATACGGTACGCTCGGTCGCTGGCCTGGTCCTCGACCGCCGGGTTCCACCAGGGATCGTAGTGAATCACGTAGTCGGCTGCAGTCAGGTTCAGTCCTGTG
>CAZDLH010000230.1:0-4965 GCA_964505925.1 uncultured Burkholderiales bacterium | reverse complement strand
TGCCGAGGGCCTTCTCAGAAGTGCTCTTGCCGATGATGCAGACCGGTCCGAGAAGGCTTCAAGTGGTCTTGGGGGCGGGCAACGGAAAGACTTGCCTGGTGCACGCCCTGGCTCACAGCGACCGCGAGCCGGAGGTAGGCACCGTCGTACCTTGCTTCTGGGACGCTCCGACGCCCGAGGGGGAGAACGGCCTTCCGAGCCTGATCGAGTTCTACGTCGAGCTGAAACGAACCAACCGTAACCTCGGGAATCGCTTGGTCCTCCCGGAGCCCGATACCGTTTTCAACATCGTCTCCGACGCCGTGACTGCGGGGTTTGCGACCGGACTCCGTCGGCTCCTAGGGCAGATCGCGCTGCTGAACCCCCGGGGAGCTACGCTCCTTTGGGACGAGCCGCCGGAGCCGTTCCGGGCTGCCCTTCCGTCGGAGCTACCGGAGAATCTCAAGATCGTTTCGTTCGTCACCCCGCTGAACTCGAGCCAGGAGCTGGGGGAGATGCTCGACCTCAACTCTCGTTGGCAAGCGGCCGCCGAAGAGTGCCTCGGACCGGAAGCCAAAGCCTTGGTGAGCCGGCCGCAGCTAAACTTCTTACGACTGGCGCTACTGGCCGAGCTTGCCGCCGCCGGCCAGCCTCTGCCCGAGCGAGACGAGCTGATCGGTCAGTCCGTTCTCGAGTCGAGCCTTTCCGACGCTCAGTTCATGGCCGCCTTGGCTCTGAACGGCGAGTCGCTGTCGCTCGACGACTTGGACCAGTGGTACTTCTCGGTCGAGGACGCCCTCACCACGGTGCGGAGCTTCCCTTCGATGTTCCATCTAGAGCGGAGTCGAGTCACGCCGCTGCTGTCGCTGTCGCATCGGTCCATAAAACAGCGGGTTCACGAACAGCTTGAGCAGCAGGAGAAGACCGTGGCGCAGCGCCTGCTGGGGTGGTTCGTCCTCCAACTCGAGCGGACCAGCCCTGACAAGTACGGCGGCCTTCAGGTTCGGGAGATGGTGCAAAGCCAGTTCCTGCGACTCTATCGCTTCGCCGAGGGGGCCGACTCGCTGGAGGCCCAAGAGTGGGTGGCCCGACACAAGGAGCTACAGCGTAAGCGAGTGCTCCTGGCTGCACAACTAGAGCACCCCTCGTCGCGCTGGGACCTCCACACACTTCTCTTACAGCTACGGGATCTGCTGCAGCGCCTGGTGGAGACCGGCCAGTGCGAAGACCTGCGCGACGAACTGGCCTGGACCTACAGCAATCTGGCCAACAGCGCCTTCACCATGGGCCTTCTTGACGAGGCGAAGGGAGCCGTCGACCGAGCCCTGGAGATCTTCACCCAGCTCGTCGACCAAGAGAGGCAGCACGAGTTCCGGCCGGCGCTGGCCACCGCCTATTTTCGCGCTTCGAAGGTGGCCTACCGACTGGGCGACCTCGACCAGGCCTCGGATGCGGCGCAGCGTTCGGTGCAGCAGTTCGTCGATCTGGTGGAAGACCGGGGGCGCATGGAGCTCCAGGGGAGCCTGGGGGCGGCCTTGGCCAACCGCGGAACCCTCAAAGCGCGGCGCCAGGACCTGCAAGGGGCCGCTAAAGACCTGAAGCGGGCCGCTACCCTTTTGGGGACCGAGCCCGGTGAGCCCACCGCCGACCAGAGGCGCACCCTGGTAGAGCTCCACCTGGAGCTGGCGTCGTTGGAGCTGGGCATGGAGGACTCCGACCGGGCGCTGAGCGAGTGCAGCAAAGCCGTCCAGCTGGCTACGCAGGCCGTCGAGGAGCTCGGGCTAGAGGGGATGCAAGAGCTGCTGGCCATCGCCCACGGACGCCGAGCGATCTGCTACCACCGAACGGGTGAGCTCGAGCGGGCCGCTCGGGACACCTCGAAGAGCTTGAGCTTGCGGAATCTCCTGATCGACGAGGGTCGACTAGAGCAGCGTATGGGGGTGGTGCAAGACCATCTGTTCCGCTGCCGCATCGAGCGCCAGCGGGGCCAGCTAGAAGACGCCCGCCGGGATCTCAACCGCGCGATCGATATCGCCGAGCAGCTTTTAAACGAAGGCCGAGCCGAGGCGCTCTCGCTCTACCTCGAGGGGCTCAACGAGAGGGCCGCCCTCTATCTGACCGACGGCGAGCTCGAGAAGGCGGTGGCCGATCTCCGCCTAGCTCTGAAGTGGCTGAACTCCACTCCGGACGACCCCGCTCTAGCTCCGTTGCGCCTGAGCTTGAGCGACCGCCTGCTGCAAGGACTGCTGAGGCTGCAGGACTTCTCCGAGGTGCTCGAGGTCTCCACTCGACTGCTGGAGCAGTACCACGCCACCAACCAGTGGGAGCAGTACGCTCGAGTGCAGACGGTGCGCGGAGAGGCGCTCTTGCGCACCCGCAACACGGCCGGCGCTTACGAGGCCTTCGGGCAGGCGGTGCAGATTCTCAGCCAGCTCCTCGAGCAGCAGGGCCAGACCGATGAGCGTCTGGGCTTGGTGGCCGAATCGTACTTGGGCTTGGGCAGCGCCCAGAGCGAGCGGGGAGAGTACGAGGATGCCCTAGTCAGTATCAAGCGCAGCCTGGATATCTTCTCGCACCTGTACTCCCAGCGCGGCCAGGTAGCGGTTTTGAACCGCATGCTCCGAGCCTACATGCTGTACGCTACGGTCTGCGTCAGTCGAGCTCAGCCCGGCGACGCTCTAGCCTCCATCAACAGCGCTTTCGAGCTCCTGAGGTTCCTGGAGTCGCAGCGCACCGAAGAGTCGTACGAGGGCCTCAAGGCCGAGCTGTTCCGACTCAAGGCCCGAGCCGCACTGGAGTTGGGGGACCCGAGCACGGCGCTCAGTGACACCGAGGAGGCCGTTCGCAGTTTTCTGGCTACTCGCAGCCGGGGGGGGAGCACGACCTGGAAGGACGAGTTGGCGAAGACCTGGGTGCTCCGCTCCCGATGCTTTTTTGCGAATAAGGACTACGGCCAGGCGGAAAGCTCCATCCAGGACGCTGTCAGCCACTACCAAGAGGCCTTCGCCGAAGGGAAGCAGGGGGCGTTCCGGGAGTACCTGCAGGCGCTGACGGTTCGAGCCGAGCACGCCGGGCGCTTGGGCAAGATCGACCGGGTGCTAGAAGAGTACGAGCGAATGCTGGGGGTGGTGGCCAAGGCCGCCGAGAGCGATCCCACGGTACTGCTCCCTTTCGAATCGGCTCTCATTCTCGAGAAGCGAGCGGGCGTCTACCGAGGCCAGAGCCTCTACAACGAAGCTTACGCCGACTACGATCGGGCGATCGCAGCTTACCGAAGCTTGGTGACCGAGCACGGCCGGGCCGATCTGGCCCTGGCGCTGGCCAAGACCCATTTCGAGCGCGCGGGTATGCTCAGCGGGGCGGGCCATCCACAGCACGCCTTGGCAGATCTAGGCGAAACCATCAATGTGGGTAAGGCGCTGTTGGGCCAAGGGGACGTCTCCGCGGCCGAAGTTCTAGCCCGAGCGCTACAGCTGCGGGCCGAGGTGTACGCGGGAGGCGGTAAACCCCAAGAGGCTCTAGTCGACCTCGATGGAGCGATCGGGCTCGGTACTCAGCTGGCTCAGCAGGGTAACGACCTCGAGACCTTAGGCAGGCTGGCCAGGGTCCTGCTGGCCAAGGCCACGCTCTTGGTGTCGTTTCAGCAGTTCGCCCAGGCCGCGCCACCGGTCGACCAGTCGATCGGGCTGCTCGTGGAGCTGGTCGAAAAGCACGGCCAAAGACAGTACTCGGGAGACTTGGCCCAGGCTCTGATCCTGCGGGTTTCGATGTCGACCGACAAGACTGATCCCGCGTTGAGACAGGTGTTGACCAAAGCGATCCACTTGGTCTCCCAGCGCCTCAAAGAAGGCCTGCCGGCGCCTAAGGATTTTCTGATAGAGTGCCTGCGCACCGTCGTCGAGCTCCTCAGCCAGGGCGACGCGAACACCATCGGAGAGCTGATCGACGCGGTGCTCCAGCTGGTCGAGGTGGTGGTGACGGACATTCGAAGCCAGCAAGATTTCGTGAAGCTCACCGACCTACTCCTGGCGGCCAGCGCTGGTCTCATCCACGACCGAGCCACCTCGCGCAGAGCCCATTTCCTGGCTCTGGCCTGCGTGAGCTGCAACCGGGAGATCCAGATCTTCGGTAAGAACTCGCTACCCCGTTTGGTCTACTGCCTCAACGAGCTGGGCCAAGCCCTGGAGCGGAGCAAGCCGCCGGCGGTGCTCAACTATGTGGGCAGCTCGTTCGCTCTGCTCGGCGAGCTCGCCGCTCAGCAGCAGGGGAACGAGGACTTCCTGGCTGAGCTGAAGCTGATGGTCTCCACCTGGCGCTCGTTGCCTCCCCAGGTACCGGCTCTGGCTAATGTCTCGAGGCACGTACTGACCCACCTGCTCCGGCTGGGCTAGCCAGCGCAGCCCGAATCGGTAGACGGGTTTACCTCAGCTCGGTTCCGGAAAGTTTTCCAGATCCGCTGTAGCTCCGGGGGGTGCGGTCACCACCAAACGATCGATCCTCAAGCCGTCGAGGAGCTCTACCCGGAATCGCCATCCCTGGATCTCTACCTCGTCTCCCACCTGAGGAGCGCGGCCTAGACTCGAGAAGACCACACCGCCCACGGTGTCGTTGAGTTCATCGTCGATCTCGATGCCGAAACGGTTCTCGACGTCTTCGCTGAGGACTAGGCCCGAGAGGGAGAAGGTGCGGTTGTCGATGACCACCAGGTCGTCGAGCTCTTCGGGCTCCTCTTCTTCTTCCACGTCTCCGACGATGCGCTCTAGAACGTCGCCCAGGGTCAGCATGCCCGCGGTGCCGCCGTACTCGTCGAGAACGATGGCCAGCCTGGTCCGGCGCTCGCGGAGCTGAGTCAAGATCTGGGCGCAGGGCAGCGAGCCGGGAACGAAGTGAGCCTCTCGGCAGAGCTCGGTGATCGGGGTGTCGTTAGCATCCGGGTAGGTCGCCAGGTGAGACAGCAGGTCTTTGATCAAAAGCACGCCGATGATC
>CAZDLH010000229.1:0-4966 GCA_964505925.1 uncultured Burkholderiales bacterium | reverse complement strand
CGGTCACAGGGGGCAAGCTCATGCTCTGCGAGCGGGGGGAGCTCGACGAAGTGTGGCGATCCGCGGGTGAGGAGCTAGGCCGGATAGAGGTGTGCGAGCCCTCCCACGTGCCCGCTGCGCGCCACTTTCTAGAGAAGGCGGTGGCCTCGGTAGGGCTCTCCGAGGAGAAGCTGGCTGACTTAGCCCTATGCGCGACCGAAGCGGTCGGGAACGTGGTCAAGCACGCCGAGCGAGGCTGGCTCAAGATCCGGTGCAACGAGTCCGTCGTCACGGTGCGGATCGAGGACGTGGGTCCTGGGATCGACTTTGCCCAGCTGCCGAACGCCGTCTTAGCGGCCGGCTACTCCACCGCCCCATCGCTGGGAATGGGCTACTCTATCCTGCTCGAGATGATGGACCGAGTCTATCTCTCGACGCAGCCCGGGGGCACTTGGATTCTGCTCGAACTCCAGAAGGCCGAAGCCGACCCTCTGGAGGCCTTCGCCCATCTTTTCCTTGAGGACGATGGGTCGCCTTAAGCACCGAAGGATTCACTTCCAGGGGGGAGAACAGTACAGGGCGTTCGGATGACAGATTTTTTAGACAATATCGTTTCAGCTTGGAACGACGAAGAGGGCGACAGTGAGGCGGAACTGTACCCTGATGAGACCAATTCCCCCAACGTCAATATTCTGATCCGGAACGCCCGCAAGTTCCTCGATCAAAAGCTTGACGAAGACGAGCTGATCAACGAGATCGACGCCACCGCCGACCGGCTGGAGAAGGCTCTCGGCGAGCTCCAGGCCTACGCCGAGCAGCTCGAGGACGGCCACCCCGCCAAAGACCTGGCCGAACACTCGGAGCTGGCCTACGAAGAGTTCGGCCGAGGCTTAGAAGAGATGGAGAAGCTCGAGCGCGCCCCCATCGAGCACGGTATCGAACTGTGCATCGCCGCGGCTTTCAAACTCGAATCGCTCAATCAGCACTACTTGGCCTTGGAAGCGCAAGCCCAGATGATCGAGTGCGTCATGTGCGGACACCTCAACGGTCCGAACCGAGCCGACTGCGAGAAGTGCGCCGCCACCTTGCCCACGGCCATGAAGGCCGCTAGCGCCGAAGGCGGATCCTACTCCAACGACCTGATCATGGTGCCCAAGGAGTACGTCGACCTCTACGACGCCTGCGACAAGATCGCCGCCGGCGAGATCTCCATCGAGCTGTGGCAAGAGCAGGTGGACCTCTTCAACGACCGCTTCAACGCCGCCAGCCAGCAGATCCACGACATTACCGCCGCCAACCGCGAAGCCTTCGAAGCGGTGCCCGACATTCTCCGGGAAGCCGAGACGGTAGTGGACGCTCTAGACGAAGCGTTGGAGGCCTTACATAAGATGCAGCTCTTCGCCGAAGATGGTGAAGTAGAGCATCTCAACCAAGGCTGGATGGACCTTTTAGCTGGAACCCAAAAGATTCAAGAGCGCGGAATGTCGTTCTTCCAGAACCTAGAAGCCGCCATGGAATCCGTCCGGAAGAGTTAGGGAATCCTTGCCTGTCGTCCCGTCTTTAGAGGGTGAGAAGTATATAGACTTCAAAACCATGACCGCCTACTTGAAGGCGGTCGCCCAGGCAGCCCCTCATCTCGTGAGGGTCTTCTCCATCGGCAAGTCTCACCAAGGTCGACCGCTCCTAGTGGCGGAGGTGACCAACCGAAATCTGAGAGAGGGGCGGGAAAAGCCCGGCCTGTGGGTGGACGGTGGACACCAGGGCTGGAACATGCTGGGCAGCATGGCGTGCCTAGAGCTGTTGCGGTTCCTGATCTCCGGCCACGGGCGCGACGAGTTCCTCACCGACCTGGTGGACCACAACGCCTTCTATCTGGCCCCACGTCTGGCCCCGGATCAGATGGAACGCTGCCTCGCCGACGGCTCACTGGCGCCCCAAGGCGGAGATCTCAGCTCGGCTCCCCCTAGACAGTTTCGCCGGGAGAACCCCCTGGGGGCCTGGAAACCTTTTAAGCGCGACGGTCGGATCCTAGTCCGGCGCCAGCCGGAAGACCGGAGCGGACCGTTCTACGATCTCTACCGACACCTCGATAGCGAACGGCTTGAAGCGCTCGAGGTGGACGACTTCCCAACTCTGGGCGCCCAACGGCGGCTCACAGAGCAGCTCAAGCACCCCTCCACTCGAGCCGTCTTCGAATTTCTCCGCAGCTATAGCAACATCTTCGGAGCCGTCACCACAGGCGGACCGGGCGAGCGCTTAACTCTGGTTGCCGAGGGCGAGACCCGACCGCAGCTCGAGCTGCTGGCGGCTCGACTCGCGGAGCTCACCGGGGTGACCAGCGGCTCGGCCACGCCAGATTCGCATCCCAGCGGAAGTTTCCTGAACTGGACTTACCGGGCCCTGGGGATCGTGGCCCTCGACTGCCGCATCTGGTCCCTACCGAAAGCGGCGGGCCTCGCCGACCTGGATGAGACCGATCCGTTCGCTCTAGAGGAGACCCAGTGGCTGCAGCTGTTGCGGTTCTGCGAATCGGAGTTCCCAGAGCACGGTTTCGCAGACTGGAAGGCGCACTCTGAAGCCGCTGCTGGGCAGGGAGAGCAAGGCGGCTGGAACTGGGCTACCTCCTGGCTGAACCCGCCGCCGGGCCCGTACCTGGCTCGGGAACTCAAGCGCTTCTCTCGCCTAGTACTGGGCCTGGCTGCCGCGGGACCTCGAGTGGCGGTGGCCGAGGTTCAAGAGAGGGTGGTCGGCTGGAGTCAAGCTGCGGGCGGGGGCGCCGAACCGCTTCGCCGCCTGCAGGTCAGGATCGAAAATCGCGGGTTTCTCCCCACCTGCCCGCTGAACTGTCCGGCCGTATCGCCGGACTCGCTCGCGGCCACCGAGGATGCGGGCGCCGTTTTGAGCGTCCGTTCGGCGACCGGGGGGGCCGAGCTCCTGATCGGCTCTGAGTCCACCCCCCTAGGAGAGTTTCAGGGGCTGGGCTACTACCGGCTCGAGGACGGCCTACCGTATCCAGGTTCCGGCTACGCCGACGCGATAGCTCGCAGTGTGCAGCGGGAGTACCTGGTGCGAGGCAGCGCTGAAGTCGAAGTGGAAGTCCGCCATCCGGTGGCCGGGGTCGACTTCGTCACCAGTCGCCCTAGCGGCCAGCTGCACCCTCCCTCTTTCTCGGGAGAGGCCCCTTTCATACCGGACACCGACACTTCGAGCCCCGGGGGGTCGGTCGGCGATCCGTTCGAAGATGTGTTCCCCTCCTTCGAGGAGCTGTACCATGAGGAAGAGCCCGCCGTTAGGCCCCCAGCCGCTCCCGAGCCTCCTCCGACACCGGTTCAGCCGCCGGCCGCGCCCCCGACCCCGGCGGCCCCACCGAAACCTATCCCTCCGGCGCCGCTCCCCCAGAGGGTCACGCCTTCTCCGCTACCATCTCCACCATCGGCCGATGGTCTCGAGTTCGATATTCCGATGCCGACCCAACCCCTGGGCGGCGGGATCCGAAAACCTTCCAGAGTCGAGTTCCCCACCTTGGCGGGCACGGACCTCCCAGAAGGGGGGGGCGCCGCCACGAGCGGCCCTTTTCCGAGCGCCAAGCCGGCCAAAGGTCGAGTGTTCGGCACTCCGCCCCAGAAACCCGGAGCCGGTCTGCCCTTCGGTGTCAGCCGTGAGGACGGTCCAGCGGCTCCCGAACAGCCGGAGCCCTCGGGCCCCGCTGATGACGGCGGCGATTTCGCCCCCCTCCCGCTGGTCAAAGCCGCTGGCGCTACCTTCGAATCGCGCCGGACGAAGGAGCCCGACGAACCTCTGCACGCCCCCATCGACGACCTGTTCGATAGCGAGGACGCCTTCCAGCCGTTAGCCCCTACCGCTCATACGAGCGCAGAGGACAGCGGCGCACGAGAAGGCTCGCTGGGAGAGCCGGACGACCTGGATTCCCCCTCTAGGCCCCCCGCCCGACTCAGTAGGATGTCGGCTCCCCAGCTACTCCGGAGGCAACGAGGCACGAAAGGCCCGCCCGACCCCTTCGGTCGATAAGCGACGAACTCGCCCGCGGGGCGCCGATCCCCTATCGGGTCGGCCCCATCCCGAGCACCCCTTAGGCCTCTGTACGGCTCTTCGCTGAAGCGATCCTGGCCACCCTCGGCCTCGAGAAGACAAAAAAAAGGACCCCCTTGAGAGAAGGGGGCCTTACGAACGGTCGTGGAGGAACCACTTGGCTGGTCGTTGCGTTCACGTTCGTAAACAGAGGACTCTTCGCTATGAAAGCCCCAGCCGCGACTCTCACTTGCCCATCATAAGCCCAAGACATGTATGGAGTCAACATCGATCGGCGCTATTTGCACAAAAATTGTGGATAATGAGTGGAAATGTGGATAACCGAAACAAAGGTTCGAAATACGGGCAAGATTTCTGGGGCGGACTTCAGAAACATGTCAGGGTGCTCTCTCGCATCCCACAGAAACGTCAGCTCGACCTGTTCGAGGGGGCCGTACTCTATCTCACCCAGGCCGACGCGGCTCGGGTCTTCGGGATCACCACCCGCATGATCCAGTACTGGGAGACCCAGGAGCTTCTAAATCCAGAGCTGCCGGTAGAGGGGCGAAGCCGCAAGTACACCAACTTCGATCTGGTGGAGCTTCGCTTCATCAAAGCCTTGATCGTCGATCAGGGCTACACAGTGCCTTCGGTCAAGGAGAAGCTAGCCTCGCTGCAAGCGCCCTACTACTACGACCCCGAGGACGCGTTTTGGGACCCCAAGGACTCCACCTGGAAGTCTCGGGCAGCTCTAGCTCTGGAGCAGTTTCGTGCGGCCCGGCCGGAGCTCGAAAAGAGCATGACATCAGCCCTTCAGCGGCTCTCCTCCACCGAGCCCGAAGAGAGCGCCCGCGCCGTCTTGAACCTGATCCGAGAGATGCTAGCCCGAAAACAGGGCCCCAACCCCTAGCCTTCCCGAAGCCCCGCCTTTTCCAAAGATTAAGGACGAAGGAAAGTT
>CAZDLH010000228.1:0-4979 GCA_964505925.1 uncultured Burkholderiales bacterium | reverse complement strand
GAACATGATCGCGGTCGGAGCTACCGACCATAACGACCGGAAAGCGAGCTTCTCCAACTACGGAGAGTCCAGCGTCGACGTCACCGCACCGGGTCGAGACATCTACTCCACCAAGAACGGTGGAGGTTACCACAGCCTGAGCGGGACCTCGATGGCCTCACCGTTCGTCGCTGGTGTGGCAGGGCTCATCCTTTCGGCTTACCCGGACGCGAGCCACGAAGAGATCAAAGAGCGCCTGATCAACGGTTCGGACCAGATCGCCGCCCTCGAAGGGATGAGCGTCTCCAACGGACGAGTGAACGCCGAGAAGGCTTTGGAGCCGAGGGAAGGGGCTCAGGCCTAAGCCCGAGAGCCTCGAGGGACGCGAAAAGGAGAGCCCCCCGGTCCACTGGGGGGCTCTCCTTTTTTCTGCGCGGCCTTAGACCGCCGGGATTAGGGTCTGGGGTCGCGGTTGTGAACCGCGTCTTTGCTTTGAGGGGGAGAGCCCGTCTTCGGCACAGACATAGGCGAACAGGAGCGGGGCTACGATGGTGGCATCGGATTCGATGATATACCTAGGAGTGTCTGAGGCCAGCTTCTCCCAGGTGATCTTTTCGTTCGGCGTAGCGCCGCTGTAGCTTCCGTAGCTGGTGGTCGAGTCGGAGATCTGGCAGAAGTACGACCAGAGCGGTACGTCCTCTTCGAGGTCCTGCCGAACGAGAGGCACCACACAGATCGGGAAGTCGCCGGCGATCCCGCCGCCGATCTGAAAGAAGCCCCAGGGCGCGTCGGAGGCTCGATACCAGTCGACGAGCTCCATCATAGCTTCGATACCCGAGCGCACCGTATGGACGTTGCGGATGGTTCGGTCTAGGCAGCGGGCCGCGTAGATATTCCCGGTGGTGGAGTCCTCCCAGCCGGGTACGAAGATCGGTAGGTTCTTCTCGCAAGCCGCAATGAGCCAGCTATCCTTGGGGTCGATCTGCGGCTGGAGACGCCCGGAACGGATGAGCCGGTAGAGAAATTCGTGAGGGAAGAGCCGTTCGCCCACCACGTCCGCCTTCTGCCACTCTTCGACGAGGACGGATTCGATGCGACGGATAGCCTCAGCTTCCGGGATGCAGGTGTCGGTCACCCGATTGAGACCCTGCTCCATGAGCTCCTGCTCTTGGGCGGAGGTGAGATCTCGCCAGTTGGGGATGCGCCGGTAGTCGTTGTGAGCTACCAGATTAAAGATGTCTTCTTCTAGGTTCGCTCCGGTGCAGCTGATAGCGTGCACCTTGTCCGTTCGAATCATCTCGGCGAGCGAGATACCGAGTTCAGCGGTGCTCATCGCTCCAGCTAGGGTGACGAGCATCCGACCTCCCGAGGCGAGGTGGGTGCAGTAGCTCTCTGCAGCATCGACGAGTGCTGCGGCGTTAAAGTGTCGAAAGTGGCGGCGCAGAAAAGTCCGCACCTCGCCGGCATGTTCCATCAGGTTCTTTTCCTCCTTGGTTTTGGGTGTGCGTAACGCAACGTTTCGGTAACTATCGAGCGGCGCAGAGCCGGTCGTGGAGCAGTAGACTCATGGTCCGATAGACGAGCTTGGCCACCACGAAGTCCGAGGCGTGGAGACCGGGGATGGGGGCCAACTCGACGCAATCGAAGGCCACGACGTTCGCCTCTCGCCCTAGGATCCTCACGATCTCTTCACCTTGGCGAAAACTCAGGCCGTCGGGCTCCGGGGTTCCGGTGGCCGGGATCAGGCTCGGGTCGAAGCCGTCGACGTCTATAGTGAGGTAAACGGTCTTACCTCGGACGAGTTCCTGAAATTCGGGCAGGTGTCGTCCGGCCTGGACATCTTCGGTGAACCAGGTGCGAACCTTCGGCTCGGACCGGATCACTTCGGCTTCTTCACTGCACAGCGAGCGGATCCCGAGCTGGATCACCCGCTCGACCCTCTCCATCTCGATTAAGCGCCGGGAGACGCTGGCGTGGCTGTACCTGCTCTTTTCGTAGCTATCGCGCAGGTCGGAGTGGGCATCGATCTGCACCACCGTGATCGGGCCCTCCACCTGCTGGAGGACCCCGGCCACGATGGGGGCGGTTATGCTGTGCTCTCCACCGAGAGCGGCCAGCAGGTGGCCGGGCCGGTAGAGGTCGGCGACGGTTTCAGACAAGACGGGCATGGCTTCTTCAGGACGGCTGGGAAGGGAAAGGGCCGGATGGGTATAGACGCCGTAGACGATCCCGGGCTCGCAGTCGAACTCCCGATCGTAGAGTTCGAGCTGAAAGCTGGCCTCGAGAATGGCGTGGGGTCCCCCGGACGTCCCGGAACCGTAGGATACGGTGGCCTCGAAGGGGACCGGCAAGATGTGGACCGCAGCCTGGGCGGGATCGTCTTGGGGCGCTTCGAGGAAGGGGGGGGTGAGGGCGGCCGATCGGTTGCCACCCTGATCTGGGGGGCAGCCGAAAGAGCTCATGACTACTCTCGCGTGCCCCGGCCTAGGGGGTTAAGACAGATGAGATAGGGATTTCGCACGTTCAGATAACCTCCGGTCTGTCCGGACGCCTCGAAGGGAAGCGGCCGGGAGATCGGGCGTTTTCTGCGGGATCCCACAAGGGCGTGCAGTAACCTTCCCAGATCGGAGCATAGGGCCGATCGGTGTCGCTGTCAATATCCGGGGGGCCGGACGGGGTAGGAGCTTCGAACCCGCCTCCCACGGCCGTTAGCGGGCGCCCAGAGCCCTCTGGAGGGCGGCCGCCCCCGAGCGTCCGGAGTAGTCGCCCGGAGCGGCCGAGGCCCCCACCGCCCGAAGCCCGGGGGCGAGCGTCGACAGCCGCTCCCGCAGCCGATGGGTTTGCCACAGTGCGGTCTCTCCGCCGTAGAGATGGCCGCTCTCGAGACCGTGTCGCTGGGCTCGCTGGGCGGTACTGCGCACCTCGCTCGAGCTGGAGTCCGGTAGCCCGAACTCTCGACAGAGCGCGGCTAGGTCGAAGTCTCCGGCGGCGGAGCAGTGACAGGCGAGCAGCCGGCCGGTGTGGGGGTTCCATTCGCCGAAGGCTCTCGTGGAGGCCCGGCCGTAGTGGCAGGGGTCCACGGCTCGTTGAACCTCCTCGAGGCTGTCGGCCAAGGTCCAGACCGCGGGCTGCGACGGCCGAGTTTCGTCGGTTTCCGCGAGCCCGGAGGCGGTCACAGCGCTGCACCTCTGGTGCCACGCTTCGACCTTGCGCGCGACCTTCGGCTCTATCGGGGGCTGTCCGAGTCGGGCGACTACGGTGAGCGGCTCTCGATTGGTCCAGACCCGCTGTCCGGTGATGGAGCGGCCCCCGGCGAGCTCCACGCCGACCACCCTTTCGCCCTCCCTCAGGTAGCAGGCGACCGGCCCTTCGACCACCGGGATCTCTGCCGCCTCCACTGCCGCGCGCAGCTGGGCCATCGGAGCGGCCTCCGGTTCGAGCATCTCGCCTCGGGACCAGCGCAGGAGAAGCAGATAGGCGCTACCCGGGTCGAACGGTCCGAGGCGAGTCCCCACTAAAGCGGTGGCGGCCAGCCCGCCTTGGAGGAGGGGATCGCGAAACCAGCGACCGAGGAGTTCGCGCAGACTTAGCCACGGTAAGCGGAGAGCCTTCGAGGCCCGGCGGCGGTCCAGGCCGCGCCAGGTCCGGGTTAGCTCCTCCCACGCGTGTAGCTCTACGGTGCGCAGAAGGCTCACCGCTGTCTCCATCTCGGCTACGAATTGCGGCCAGCGCTCGCGGTCTTCCGGGGGGACATCCGGGCCTTGGAGCTCAGTGGGGCTGAGGAGGAGCCGGCGGCCCTGCCGATCCATAAAGCCCCGGCCCGGAGTCGGTTCGACGGGGGTGTTCGGCAGCTCGAGCTGCTCTCGCAGTTCCCGGTCGAAGTTGGCGACCGGGAGCTCTTCGGCGAGGTCCCCCCAGTGGGGCCCCGCCACCAAGACGGTCGAACCTTTCGCTGCCCGCGCCGTCAGAAGGGCCGTCACGAGGGCGTTGGGGCAGGTGCCCACTACGATGTTTTCATACATCACGCGGTCACCTCGCTTTTTAACTCACGAAGTAGTTCCAGCGCCGAGTTCCGTCCGGGAGCGCCGGTGATGCACCCGCCTGGGTGGGCCCCGGAGCCGCACATCCAGAGCCCTTCGATGGGGGTCCGGTAGTCGGCCCACCCCGGGGAAGGGCGAAGTGAAAAAAGCTGCGGTAGAGTGAGCTCGCCGTGGAATATGTGACCGCCCGCGAGGCCGAAGACCTTCTCGAGATCGTCGGGGGTCATGATGTGGCGGTGGAGCAGCTTCGAGGGCAGATCCGGGGCGTGTTGGGCCAGCGTGTCGACCACCACATCCAGGAACCGCTCCTTTTTCTCGTCGGTCCAGCCGCCTTCGAGCTCGGCATCGGCGTACTGAACGAAGAGGCTCATCACGTGTTGGCCGGGAGGCGCCATGCTCGGATCGAGAAGCGACGGGATCAAGGCGTCCATGAACGGCCTTTGGGACCATCCTCCGTATTTGGCGTCGTCGTAAGCCCGCTGTAGATAGTCGGTGCTCGGGGCGATCTCGATAGAGCCGCGAAGCAGGTCCTGCGCCCCTGTCGGTATGGCCGAGAAAGTGGGGAGCCCGTCGAGGGCCAGGTTCACTTTGCAGGAGGGCCCTCGGGTGCCCCAGTTTCGAACGTCCTCGACGAAATCGTCGGGGAGCTGTTCGGCGCCCACCATTGCGAGAAAGGTCGGCTTGGGGTGAGCCCCTGAAACGATGTGGCGGGCGCTGTACTCTCGGCCGTCTTCGGTGACTACGCCGTGGGCCCGCCCCTCGCGGATCGAGATCTTTAGAACCGGTGAAGAGGTCAGGATCTCGGCCCCGGAGGCTCGGGCTGAGCGGGCGATCGATTGGCTGAAAGCGCCGGTTCCCCCTTGGGGGAAGCCCCAAGCCCGGGGCACCCCATTGAGTTCGCCTAGATAGTGGTGCAGGAGTACGTATCCGGTGCCGGGGCTGCGGACCCCGAGGAAGGTG
>CAZDLH010000227.1:0-4982 GCA_964505925.1 uncultured Burkholderiales bacterium | reverse complement strand
ACGCATCCGGTGCTCGACGAGGACTGGAGAGCGCTCCCCGTGCTCGATAGGGTTCGGGAGCGGGCCGTCCATCAGTTGGGAACCAGCGGCTCCGGAAACCACTTCGTCGAGTTCGGTGAGCTCGTCTTGGAGCGGCCCGAACTGGGCTTGCCGGCCGGAAGATATCTGGCTTTGCTCAGCCATAGCGGGAGCCGAGGGGCAGGCGCGGCGGTCGCCGACCACTACTCTCGCTTGGCCGCGGAGCTCCACCCGGAGCTGCCCTCCCAGGCGCGCCACCTCGCCTGGCTCGATCTCGAGAGCGAGCCGGGTCAGGAGTACTGGCTGGCCATGGAGCAGATGGGTCGGTACGCCGCGGCGAACCACGAAGTGATCCATTCCTCGGTGGCTGGGCATCTGGGTGCGGAGGTCTTGGCTCGAGTAGAGAACCACCACAACTTCGCCTGGAAGGAGCACCATTTCGGGAAGGACGTAGTGGTTCATCGCAAGGGGGCTACCCCAGCGCACCCCGGAGTGCTGGGGATCATCCCCGGTTCGATGGCCAGCCCCGCCTTCGTGGTGCGAGGGAAGGGGGAGCCCGAATCGCTCCGCTCGGCGTCCCACGACGCCGGGCGGAGGATGTCGCGCAGCGCTGCGCTCAAGAAGTTCAGCTGGGAGGACGTGAGTAGAGAGCTAGACAGAGCCCAGGTCACTCTGCTGAGCTCTGGGCTCGATGAGGTTCCCGGCGCTTATAAGGACATCCATAAAGTGATGAGCGCCCAAGCAGACCTCGTCGAGGTGGTGGCGCGCTTCGACCCGAGGCTGGTGAAGATGGCCCCAGGCAAGAACGTGCGGAGGAAGGGCTCCCGTCGAAAGCGGTAGCTCCGCTGACCTTCCGAGACTCGGGCTACCCCTCAGCGATGAGTGCGCCGTAGTCTATCCCGCAGAGCGTTTGAACCGCTAGGGCAGCGAGGAGGAGCAGGGTCAGCTTTCCGAGCCGCTCCTGGGACCACTTCTCTCCGAGGCCCCGGCTCGCCGACGCGAACTGAGCCACGTCGGGGAGGCTGAGGAGTAGGGTCATTGGAGCTGCGGCCGCGAGTTCGGGCTCCCGGGCGGTCATGGCGGCGAGCTGGATGGGCGAGGTCAAGGCGAACAGTCCGAAGAGGAAGGCCTTGCGTTCGACCGGACTCCACCGTCCATTGAGAAGCCAGAAAACCAAAGGGGGTCCGCCCATGCCGACCGACCCCATGAGAAATCCGCTGCTAACAAAGGCCAGCGCGGCTGTCCAGACGGACCGCTGCGAGCCGGTTTCGCGCGCTTCGGGGGCGGTGCGGTGCTGGCGGTAGAGCTGGGCGGCGATGCCCACCGTGAGAGCCCCTGCGACCAGCAGTTCGGACCAGCCCCGGCCCGTGGTCGAAAGAGCGCTGGCCAAGGCGAGCCCAGGGAAGAGCCCTGCGAGTCGGCCCAGGGTGGCTTTCAAGCACCAGCTCCAGGGCACGGCCTTACGGAGCCGAAAGGCTCCCAGAGCCCCCTGCCCCGCCGACAGCGCGCAGACTGCGAAGACGGCAAAATACAGGGAGTGATCGGTGGCCAGAAGCAACGGGATCGCAAAGAGGGCAAGACCGAAGCCCAAAGTGTTCTGCACGACTAAGGCGCAAGAAAGAATGAAGGCGAAGGTGAGAACGGGGGTCAGCATGATTTAATCAAATAGTAACAAATAGAACTTGCTACCTATATCCCTATGTTATAAAGTTGTTACAAAGAAGACAGAGGGCTCGACTTAGTCGACAGGGGAAGGTACGCGGTGCAATTTCAATCTATCAATTTCCAAGCAGGTTTTCAGGCAGGTTTTTCTCCAGGGGTGCCGTTCGGTGGCCCTAGTTCATTTGTAGGGGGGGCGGCCGTCCAGCCTCAGGTCCAGGCTCCGCCCGCTCAGCTCCAACAGATGTTCCAGGTGCTGCTCGGCGCCATCCAGCAGCTGGCTGGAGGCTATCAAGCCTTCGGCGGAATGCCCGGAATGGGAATGCCTGGTATGGGAATGCCCGGAATGGGAATGCCTGGTATGGGAATGCCCGGAATGGGAATGCCCGGAATGGGAATGCCCGGTATGGGAATGCCCGGAATGGGAATGCCCGGTATGGGAATGCCCGGCGGCTTCCCGCAGCTAGGTTTCCCACCGATGGGTCTACCGTCTTTCGGTTTTCCGGCCCAGCCCGGCTTCGGCGGCTTTCCCGGTTTTCCTCAGCCGGGTTACCCTCAGCAGCCCCCCTTCGGCTACTATCCCTCCCCGGGAACCCCTCAGCCTCCGGGTGGGCCTACCCCGGCTCCGCCGAACAATAACCTAGACTTCACCCAGCTGAACAAGGTAGAACGGACGAACCTCACCGGGCTCAACGACCCGCAGCGCGCGGTTCTGCACCTCTGGGGTATCCAAGTGACCTCCGAAGGTAAGAACGACGGCGGTATCTACTTCAATGTGCTGAACAACCCTCAGAACTTTACGGAAGCTGAGGTCGACCTGGTTCGAAATCTCTACAACCAAGAGATGGCCATGTTCGGAGGCGTGAACGGTAAGCTGCTAGACCAGCACTTCTTTGGAGTCTTCCAGCAGATGACCGGGGAAGATATCTCCCACCGTTACGCCAACGCACCGGTCGAGTTCGCCAACGGTCCGATCAACATGGATAACCGACTCACCGGAAACAACGGCTTGAGCAGTTTCGATAGCACGGTCATCCGTCTGTGGGGTCACGACATCCTAGACAACGGCGCGATGGACGGCTCGGTCACCGAGTTCACCCTCAACAGCGCCTTCGCGCTGGACAAACTCGACGGTTCGTTGGGCTCTATCTCCCAGGCGGAAGTGGAAGCGCTGTTGGCTGCGGACCTCGCCGACGGAGTCCGCGACGGGAACGCACTAGAGATGGCCTTCGTGGATTCCCTCGACGCGATCTACTTCGGAGCTCCTGGGGCCAGCGTGGAGCGCACCTTCGCCAATGCGGGTATCAACCAGAACACCGCAAACGCGATCATCGAGGATTGGGCGAAGAATCCCCCGCCGGGGATCCCGCCGGGGGTGGACATCTCCGATATGTCGAAGATCGGTAACTGCCCAGTCATGGGACCGGCCGTCACCCAGCAGGGCGGCGGTGGAGGGATCCAGTTCGGCTACAATTAGAGCGTCCACTGACCGCCGAGGCTCTACTCGGTAGATAGAGGAGCCCCGAGTCGCCCTTTCCAGGTCGACCCGGGGCTTCTTTCATTGTTCAGTCCGAGGGGCGTAGGCGCGCTCGGTCAGGTCTGCAGGTCTGCACGTATGCGAATCGATTCGATCCGATCGGCGGTCGGGAATCTCGAACTCGAGGTCGAAGAGCTCTCTATGGGAATTTTCCGTAAGCGTCTCGAGTTTCTAGAGGAGTCGGACCTTCTCGCGCTGGTAGAGGAAGAGGTGGAAGAAGGGCTTCTCCTCGACTATAAATCCGACTGGGTCGATAGTAAGAAGTTAGCCAAAGCGGTCGCTTCCTTCGCCAATACCCACGGTGGACACCTGATTCTAGGAGTCCTCGCAGATAAGGAACGGAACATCCCGAGCGAGCTTCCGGGTCTTGCCAATCAGCCTGGTATCAAGGAGCGAGTGGGGGCTATCTGCCGCTCTCGTATCAGCCCGGCTCCCGTATTTCGCATGAAGCTGATCCCGCTCTCGGGGGAGCCTACGCGGTGGGTCCTCGTAGTGGAAGTGCCGGAGAGCCCTCAGCCGCCCCACTATGTCAACGGTGTCATCTACGTTCGAAGCGGCGAGTCGAGCAGACCGCTGGAGGCTCTGCGGAACTACCACTTGATCGAGAAGCTCTACGAAAAGCGCGCTCATCAAGAGGAGTTGGTGGAGAGGCTGGTCTCGGAGCGCCAGACGGCTCATCGGTTCAAGAAAGCGGACTACTCGCTGACCTTGCTCACCTGCCCGTCGTTGCCCGGACGGTCGCCTCTTCCTCTCTACCGTCGAGCGTTTTTTCGATTCTCAGAGAAGCTCTGGGACTACAGCGGAGTGCGCGTCGAACCTCGGCGGGTGACGCTCTTTAACGAAAGCCGATGGCAGGAGCGGGTGGTGCTGATCGGCGATGAGGGGCTGATGGAGCAGGCCGCAGGGGTCTGCTTTCCCGAGCGAAGCCGCGAGAGGATCCAAGAGGAGAAGCTGTTCGGTGATCTGCTGCCAGCGGCCCTGGCTCGGGCGATCGCCGTCTATGAGCACGAGATGGTGCAGTACTACGGCAGTCTCAGGATTCGAGTACTCCTCCACGGTGCCCGGGGCAGACGACTGACCATGTGGAGCGAGCGAGGAGAAGAGTTGGGAGAGACCGAATCGGGTTCCGAACGCGATCCGATCATCTGTGATCGGGTGGCTACGGTACCGGCCCTGTCTGGGGCGAAAGGTCGCCGAGAGTTTGTCTCGGGTATCGTCCGGGAGGTCCGCCGGGCCTTCGGGCAGCTCGTCTTCGAGCCGGACGAGGCGGAGCTTCAGGGGCTGGCGGAGCTCGAAGTTTAGCAGTTTCCAGCCCCGCTTTCGGTCGGCACAGGAGCCGCGCGGCTCGAACGGGAAACGGACGCTATGACCACGGACCGCCTCACCCTGCATGATTTTCAGCGGTTTATTGAAACCCGGTACGGCGAGAGAGACCGCAAGCGTGGGTCGGCTCGAACGTTTATGTGGTTGGTGGAAGAGGTCGGGGAGTTAGCGAGCGCTCTGGGGGAGACACCCCCCGATCGAGACGAGCTCCAGGGAGAGTTTGCAGATGTGCTAGGCTGGTTGGCCACCCTAGCGAACATGACGGGTGTGGACCTCGAAGAGGCGGTCCGGGATAAGTATCTGTCCGACGGTGGTCGGATCCATAAGGGGTAGCGATCGGCGGTGGCGATCAAGGATATCTTTCAGAAGAAGAAATGGAAAGGCGAGTTCGAGTCCGGTCAGGCGGCTCTGGCTGCCTCGAACTTCGTCGACGCCGAGAAGTATC
>CAZDLH010000226.1:0-4993 GCA_964505925.1 uncultured Burkholderiales bacterium | reverse complement strand
GGTAGCCGAAGAGTTGAGCCTGACCTTGAGGATCGTGACAACCCAGCGCCTGGTTCCAGGGATCAACGGTGAAGACCGGCACGTGGCTCTGGAGTACCTCCAGATCACACCGGAGACCCGACCGCTGCTGGCCGATCGAAAGTTCGACGTCCTACGAGAGAAGCTGGCTCTGGGCGATGCTGGCTATCGACTCAGCTTTAGCAGTAGTCTGGCGCGCTTGGTGAAGGACGAGAAGATCACCAAAGAGGTGGGTCTGAGCCAGGCACCCCAAGAGGCCGAGTTCCTTCGGGCTCTGGCGGGCAAGGTCCAACGGAGCACCACCTACCCCTGGAACCTACCTCTGCTGCTGCAGATGGCTAAGGAGACCAACGCTTCGGATGTTCACCTCTCGGTGGGACGCCCCCCCATCTTTCGCGTCGACGGGGAGCTCGAACGGCTCAACCTTCCGCTGCTCGACCGGGAGGCCATCGAGAAGATGCTCCAGACCTTGATGACCGAAAGCCAGTGGAGCTCGTTGCAGAAGAACCGGGAGTACGACGGCTCGACTTCGCTCGACGACGGGACCCGCTTTCGTCTGAACGTTTTCTTTCAAAAGGAGCAGCCGGCGGCGGCATTGCGCCTGATCCCTTACCGGATCCCGAGCCCCGACGATCTGGGCCTGCCGGATGCTCTGATGCGACTGGCCTACCGTCCCCAGGGACTGCTGCTGATCACCGGGCCCACCGGCTCGGGCAAGACCACTACGGTCGCCTGTCTGGTCGACTCCATCAACCGGGCGCGAGCCTGCCACATCATCACCGTGGAAGATCCTATCGAGTACTACCACGAGAGCCTGCTGGCCACCATCGACCAGCGGCAGGTGGAGACCGACACGCTGTCGTTTAAGTCGGCCCTGAAGTTCGCTCTGCGCCAGGACCCCGACGTCTTGGTGGTGGGAGAGATGCGGGACACCGAGACCATCGCTTCAGCTCTGACGGCGGCCGAGACTGGACACCTGGTCCTGGCCACCCTGCACACCAACGACGCCTGTCAGACAGTCGACCGGATCGTGGACGTCTTCCCGCCTCACCAGCAGTCGCAGATCCGACAGCAGGTGGCGGCGTCGCTCTTGGCGGTGGTCTCCCAGCGCCTTCTCCCGAGAGCCGACGGCGAGGGCAGGATCGCGGCCTTCGAGCTGATGGTGGCCACCCCGGCCATCCGGAACCTGATCCGTGAAGCCAAAACTCACCAGCTGCCGAACGTGATCTCGACTAGCACCGGTACAGGGATGTGCACCCTGGAGAAGTCGCTGACCGAGCTGTACCGCGCCGGGCTTATCGCCTACGACGAAGCGGCTCGCTACATGAGCGAACAGGCCGCCACCAACGACGCGCGCTGAGCGGGTCGTCCGCTACCTAGCGCCCGTCGGGGCCGGTGAAGCTCGCGAGCAGTTCACACCACCACGCGTTCAGGCGGTCGGCGCCGTAGCCGACCTGCCGCCAACGGCTATCGGGGCAGAGCAGACCGTCGAGCCGCCGGACGGTCTCGGCATCCCGGGGGGCCACCGCCCACAGGAGCCCGAGGATGGGAGGCTCCGGGGCGCCCGGAGTGCGCTCGAGGTGCCACCAAGCGCGCTCGGCGAGGAGCCGGGCTGCCAGCTGTTCGGGGTCCAAGCGAAGCTTCGGATCGAGTCTGGGCGGACGACCGGCCCTCAAGATGGCCGCTTCGCTTTCCGTCGGTGAGCTCTCCAGGCGACAAGCCAGCCATTCCAGGCGCTCGGCATAGGCCGGTGAAGTCAGGTGCGGAAGGATAGCCAAGAGGTGAGGGCGAGCTTGAGGGTCAGCGCCATAGCTCGCGACCCAAGGCGCTGCGCTCTCTTGCTCTAGGGCCTCGAGGGAGGCGGCCAGCGCTCGCCCTGGGGCTGGCTCTTCGCTAGGGTAGGCCAGCGCCTCCCGGACCTGTCCGATGATGTCGGGCGCCCGCAGGCACGCTTGGAAGAGGCCGGCCACGTCCCGCTCGGGGCTCCAGTCTAAAAGCAGGCGCTGAATGCGGGTCGGTCTCCGGGGTTTACCCCGGTCGTAGGTGGCGAAGTAGTCGGCCTGCAGCGCGGGCCAAGACTCTTCCCGGCTCTGCCAGAGCAGCACGGTCAGGGCTTGACCCCAAGAGCGCACGTCGTCGACGGTGAGGGAGACGAACCCGTTGTTCGAGCGCAGCCCTTCGGCTAGCTTTTTTACTCCACCATCGGTAAGTAGCCGCTCGCCCTCGAGAAACCGCCCCAGTCTGAGCAAGCGCTGCGCGTCGGCGTCGTGAGCGCACAGCCGTGCCAGGATCCGCTTTAAGACGAGGGGGGGCGCCGGTAGCGCTCTTCGCCGGGTCTTCACGCCTCGGTCGGCCCGGATCTGGGTCGAACGGCGGGGGCGAAGGATCTCTTTTCTGTTCCGGGGAAGGCCATAGCCCCATGATACCTCAGATCATCGCTTTCATACTCTTAATAGTTGCCGCCATCGTCTTTACGGTGAGGTCCCTCAAGCTCTATCGGTATATCAAGGCCGCCAAACCGATCGATCGCTTCGATTCGCCAGCCGACCGTTTGAAGGGTGTCCTTATCTACGCCTTCGGTCAGAAGCGTCTCCTGAAGAGAGCCTATGGAGGCTCGTTGCACGCGATGATCTTCTGGGGCTTCTGCGTGCTGTCGATAGCGAACCTCACGCTGATCGTGCGGGGCATCGCCGGCCGCGACTTCAACTTCCCCTTGCTGGCCCACGATCAGATCCTCGGGACCCCGTACAACGGGATCAAGGAGATCTTCATTGGGCTCGTCATAGTGGGGGTACTGATGGCCTTCTGGCGCCGGCTGGTCATTCGGCCCCGATTCCCAGAGCCGTCGGCCGATGCGCTGCTCATTTTGAGCATGATCTTGAGCTTGATGCTGGTGGAGCTTCTTTTCGGAGCGGCCGAACTTCTGCACTTTCAGCGAGACGGGATCGAGTACGCCTCTTGGGCCTTCCCGCTGACGAGCCCGCTGGCGGCGGCTCTGTCAGGCATCTCCGAGGAAGGACTGCTCACCCTGCAGACCGCGTCGTGGTGGGTGAACTATGTGCTGCTCCTCGGCTTTGGGGCCTATCTCCCGTACTCCAAGCATCTGCACGTGATCACCGGAATCCCTAACGTCTACTTTCAGAACCGACGCCCCTACGGAGAGCTCCGCAAGCTCGATCTCGAGAGCGAGGACTCCACCGACTACGGCGCTTCCACTCTGGCGGACTTCGACTGGAAGCGTTACCACGACTGGTACTCCTGCACCGAGTGCGGTCGCTGCACTTCGGTCTGCCCGGCCTTCGCCAGCGGCAAGCCGCTACATCCGAAACAGATCTCCGAACAGCTGCGCGAAGAGCTGGTGGACCACGGAGGAGGGACCGCCCTAGTGGCCCTGGCCGAGCGCCGGGCGAAGGGGGAGGAGGTCGAGGAGGAGACCGGTCTGCGCCACCTTATGGACACCCTGCCGGCGGTCTCCGAGGAGGCCCTCTTCGCCTGCACCACCTGCCGGGCGTGCGAACAGGCCTGCCCGGTCTTCATCGAGTACGTCCAAGAGATCGTCGATATGCGCCGTCACCTGGTCCAGGTGGAGAACCGCTTCCCGGAAGAGGTCCAGCGGGCTTTCGTGAACATGGAGAACAACTCGAACCCGTGGGGGATCGGGTTTGCGACCCGAGGGGACTGGGCCAAGGAGCTCGATGTGCAGCTCATGTCGGAGGACCCAGGAGAGCTGGACCTGCTGTTTTGGGTGGGCTGCGCCGGCTCGTTCGACGACCGAAACCAGAGGGTATCTAAAGCCCTGGTGCAGATCCTCAAGGCAGCCGGGCTACGCTTTGCCATTTTGGGCCAGGAGGAAGGCTGCACCGGAGACCCGGCGCGGCGGATCGGCAACGAATACCTGTTCCAGGTGCTGGCGGCTCAGAACGTCGAGGTCTTGAACACCTATCAGGTCTCCAAGATCGTGACCTCCTGCCCTCACTGCTTTAATACTCTAAAGAACGAGTACCACCAGTTCGGTGGGGAGTACGAGGTTCTCCATCACTCCGAACTGATCGCTTCCCTGATCCAGGAGAAGAAGATCACTGTAAAAGCGGGCACGACCGTCCAGGGCACCTTTCACGATAGCTGCTACCTCGGGCGATACAACGACATCTACGAGCAGCCTCGACAGGTCCTGCGGGCCGCCGGTGTAGTGCTCGAAGAGATGGAGCTGTCCCGCGAGAAGGGGCGCTGCTGCGGCGCCGGTGGAGGCCGAATGTGGATGGAGGAAGAGGGCGTAAAAGTGAGCGACCTGCGCCTCCAAGACGCGCTGGACCTGCCCCAGGAGCCCAAGGTGATCGCGTCCTCGTGCCCGTTCTGCCTCACGATGCTCAGCGATGCTGTGGCGACCAAAGACAAGACGGGGTCCATCCAGACGAAAGATATCGCGGAGATCGTGGTAGAAGCTTTAGTCCTTCCGGAGAAGGCCGCACCATAAGCTCTCTTTCTACTCTTTTCGTTTCTTAGGAGGAGATCCGCCGGAGAGGTCGATTTTCGCCCTGGGTTTAGAGGTGGATCGCCAGAGGTAAAGATAAAGAGCATCCCGCCCCGAATGTCGGTACGTTCCGGTCGGCGGGTCCATCGGCCCATATGGGGAGGGTCGACAGGCCGAATTCGCGCGAATGTAAGGTGATCACCAGTGGCAAAACAGAGCAAAGACATAAACAATAAACAGAAACTTTTCCTGATCGACGGCAACGGGCTCGCTTATCGAGCCTTCTACGCCGTAGTTCCGATCCACACGAGTAGTGGAGTCCCAATCAATGCTCTAGCTGGGTTCGTGAACATGGTCTTGCGTCTGCTCGAGACCCAGAAGCCAACCCACGTCGCTGTGGCCTTCGACAAGGGAATTCCGACAGAGCGCGTCTCCCCGTATCAAGACTACAACGCCCAGCGGGTCGAAATGCCCGAAGATCTGGCGCTGCAGCTTCCGATGATC
>CAZDLH010000225.1:0-5024 GCA_964505925.1 uncultured Burkholderiales bacterium | reverse complement strand
GCCATCTGATCGGGCTATCCCTCATCCTCTTGGGCGGAGCGACCATCTTCGCAGCGCTTCTCGCCCGGCGGTTCACCGGACCTCTTCTGGCCTTAGCAGCGACCGCCCGGGAGATCGCCCAAGGCCATCTCGAAGCCCGAGCCCCCGAAGAGCACAACGACGAGATCGGCCTGCTCGGCTCTACCATCAACCGCATGGCCATCCGGCTTCAAGCCATGCTCTCGCGGGAGACGGAGGCGAGGGAGCGCCTCCAGTACCGCGTGCACAACCTGCTCGAGTTCGCCGGTAGAGTCCAGACCGGGGACCTGACCGGCGAAGCGCCGACCGGCTCCGAAGACGACGAGATGGAGCAGCTCACCATGGCGGTCAACGAGATGGTGCGCCACCTGCGCATCATCCTCGAGGATGAGCGTTCGATGAGAGACCATCTCGAGCGCTCCCGATCCGAGCTCGAGGAGGCCAACGAAAAGCTCCAAGAGCTCGATCTTATGAAGAGCGAGTTTCTCAACACCGTCTCCCACGAGCTTCGAACACCCCTCACATCGATCAAAGCTTTCGCCGAGATCCTGCTCGACAACGTGGGCGAAGACGTGGAGACTCAGACCGAGTTTCTCGAGATCATCAATAAGGAGTCGGATCGGCTCACCCGTCTGATCAACAACCTTCTCGATCTGTCTCGCATCGAAGCCGGCCGAATGAAATGGGAACGCGAAAAGCTCGACCTTCACGAAGTGGCCAACAGCGCGGTGGGTTCCCTTCGGGGAGCCATCGAGAAGAAAGGGCTCAACCTCGAGTGCGAGATCGAGGAGGACCTACCGATGGTCGGAGACCGGGACAAGTTGGTCCAGGTCATCACGAACCTCCTTGGAAACGCCATTAAGTTCACCAACGAAGGGGGTACGGTCCGGGTCGAAGGGGGGCGCACCGAACTCTTGAAGTGCAGGATATCCGTCAGCGACAGTGGTGTCGGGATCGCGTCTGAATTTCACGAACTGATCTTCGAAAAGTTCTCCCAGGTCGACTCCTCGGAGACCCGAGACATCAAGGGCTCGGGTCTCGGTCTCCCCATCGCCCGCTCCATCGTAGAGCACCACGGGGGGCGGCTGTTAGTCGAAAGTCAGGTGGGCGAAGGCTCCAACTTCATCGTCGAATTCCCGTTGGAGACCGGCCAAGAGGAGTTAGAAACGGAACCTGAGGACTCCCCTACTCTCCTAGGGGAGTTGGGGAAACAGAAACGACTGACCCCAGGTCAACGGGTCCTGGTGGTCGACGACGAGCCTTCGATCCGCCGCTTTCTACGCCACATTCTCGAAGGTGAGGGTTTCTTGGTGATCGAGGCTCGTACCGGTGAAGACGCCGTGACGGTCGCTCAAAGAGAGCAGCCCAGTCTGGTTTTGTTGGATCTGATCCTTCCCGACATCGACGGTTTCGAGGTACTCAGTCGCCTCAAAAAGCTCGACGAGACCAAGCGTATCCCGGTCATCATCCTATCGATCATCGAAGACGAAGAGCGCTGCTTCCGGCTCGGGGCTAGCGACTACCTGCCTAAGCCCATCGACCGGGAGAGACTGGTGAACCGAGTCTCCCGACTGATCCAAGCCAGCCACCTCAAGAGCGGCCGCCCCGGGAAGGGCTTGGTCTTGGCGGTAGACGACGACGACAGTGTCCTGCGCGCCCTGTCTACCATCCTAAAGAACCACGGATTCGAGGTCGAGATAGCGCGCAACGGCAAGGACGGTCTAGAGCTGGCGCAAGCCCGCCGTCCCGATCTGATCATCTTGGACCTGATGATGCCCATCATGAGCGGTCACGAGGTCCTTCTGGCTCTAAAACAGAATAGCGAGACGGCTGAAATCCCCATAATGATCCTCACTGCCGCCGAACCAGACGAGAGGATCCGGGCCTTACAAGGAGGCGCCGAAAGCCTTATGACCAAGCCGTTTACCGAAAAGGAACTAGCCAAACTGGTGAGGGATAGTTTAGCTTCCGTCGGATGTGACCCGGAGGATGAGGAGGCTAAAGCGCCCCCTCGAGAGGAGTAGCCATGCCGAAAACGATCGTTGTAGCTGATGATGAGCCGCACGTGCTTCGCTCGCTCGAGTTCATTCTGAAGAAGGCCGGCTATCGTGTGGTCACGGCCACCAACGGCCAAGAAGCGCTAGAGCGCATCGTCGCCGAGAAGCCCGACCTAGTCTTTCTAGACATTCAGATGCCCAGGATGGACGGGAACACCGTCCTGCGAAAGCTTCGCGATCAGGAAGAGTACCAGGACCTCTACATCGTAATGATCACCGCCAAAGGGCAGGAGGCCGATCGGCTCAACTCCATGGAGAGTGGAGCCAACGAATATGTAACTAAGCCGTACTCCCCCCGGAAGCTGATCGACAGGGTCAAGGAGATCCTCGGGGAGTAGCCGTGATGGTACTAGACCTTCTCCTGGATCCGGGAGCCGTCGACTCCTACAACCTCACCTTCAGGCCGTTCGGGCTGGAGTTTTTTCTCACCGACGGCGCTTCCGAGGGTGTCACTACCTTCGGGCCCTCCAAAGCCGAACTTCTCCCGCTCATCGTCGGGGAACAAGAGATCGGTTTCCTGGGGGTGGAAGCGGGTGAACCCATCGTGCCTGCGGCCCAAGCTCGAGCATTTATTGAACTCGTTCACAGAAGCATCCAGAAGGAGGCCGAACTCAAGTACGAGCTCCAGAACACGCTCGAGGAGCTGATCGCCAAATACGAAGAGCTCACGGTCTTGTACGAGTCGGCCGAAACGGTAGCGACCGTGATGAACCTCGAGGAGGTCTCGAGCCGCATCCTCGATCAAGCCGCCGAGATCCTAGACGTGCACCAGGCCTCGCTGATGCTCCTCGATGAGAAGGAGGCCTACCTCGAGGTGGTAGCCGCCCGGGGGCTACGGGAGGACACGGTAGGTAAAGTTCGCGTGAAGGTCGGGACCGGCATCTCCGGACGGGTCGCCTCCACCGGCAAACCGCTTTTGATCGAAGACCTCAGCGCCCACCCGGAGATCCGAAGGAGCCTCAGATCCAACGAGGAGTGGAGCAGTCTACTCTCGGTGCCGCTCAAGGTTCGCGATCGGGTCCTCGGCGTTCTCAATGTAAACAACAAGACCAATCGCGAACCGTTCAGCTCAGGGGATCAGAAACTCTTGATGGCCTTGGCGCAGCTGGCAGCGATCAGTATCCAGAACGCTCGCACCTATCAAAACGCCATCACCGATCGCTTGACCTCACTGTACAATTACGGCTACTTCCGGGAGCAGCTCGACCGCCTACTCGAAGAGTGCGAAGCCGCCCAGGACACCCTCTGCCTTCTGATGTTCGATATCGATCACTTCAAGAATTTCAACGACGTCAACGGTCACGAACTCGGCAACGTAGCGCTGGTCGGGGTCGCCTCGCTGTGCCTGGAAAACAGTCGTCAAGCCGGCGACCGGGTCCCCGACCTGGTGGCCAGGTACGGCGGCGAAGAGTTCATGGTCCTCCTCCGGGGTGTCACCTTGAAGCGCGCCGAGGAGGTCGCCGAACGGATCCGTATAGCCGTCGAGTCGAAATCCTTTCCCGGTGGCGAAAACCAGCCCACCGGGCGAGTCACCATCTCCATCGGGGTAGCGTCTTACCCGCAGCACGCCAAGAACGGCGACGAACTGATCAACGCTGCTGACGAAGCGCTCTACGAGGCCAAGCGAGGGGGTCGTAACCGTGTCGAAATCGCTACCTGACTCGAGCTTGGATAGGAGGGACTGGTCGGGCGACCTCCCGACCATCCCGGCTACCCGGGAGGTCTTCTGGCCCACTATAACCTTGGGTGCGCTGTCTATCCTGGTGGGGCTGTACCTGATCATCACGCCCCAACCCGCCCCCCGCAGCGCGCTTCCCGGCGCCGCCACGCCGGTCAGCACCACCGAACCCCTGGCCAGCCCGGCCCCCGGAGTTTCGCCGACGAACGACGGTGTCACCGTGTTCAGATGCTCCTTCGTCGACTCCTCCGGCACCAGTTTCGCCGCGGGAGTGGAAGAGTTTGCCGCGGCGGTGGCCGAACTCAGCGACGGTAAAGTTCGCATCGAACCCCTACCGAACGGCCTGGTGGACGGTCGCAAGCTCGGCGAGAGGCAGCTGATCGAGGCCCTCCGGGAAGGTCGACTGGAGATGGCCGTCTGCACCACCAGCCCCCTCACGAACTTCGACCACCGACTAGACCTATTCGATCTGCCCTTTCTCTTCGAGAACGAAGACCACGCCATCCGAGTGCTCGACGGTTCAGTGGGGCGGGAGCTGCTGGGCGTACTCGAAGACAAGGGGATGGTGGGACTCGACTACTTCCCGGTGGGCTTTCGAGTGGTCAGCTCCAGTGTCCCGATGCCCGACTTCGACTCCTTCGCCGGCAAAAGGATCCGCATTATGGAAAGCGTGATCTTCAACCGCTACGCCAAGGCAGTCCACGCCGATCCGGTGCCCTCCCCAGTGGATCGGATCTACATGATGGGCAAAGAGGGCTATATCGATGCCGCCGACAGAACCTACCCCACCTACTGGGACTTCCAACTCTACGACATCCACCGGTTTATCACCGAAACGCGGCACGCCTTCTCGGTGAAAATGCTGCTGATCAACGCCGAACTCTACACTCAGCTAGAGCCGGAGCTGCGGGAGATCCTAGTCGAAGCAGCCAAGCGGGCGAGCCTCAAGCAGCGCCCCCTTCAGCGCGAGGCCGACCTCCAGACCAAGCAGATGGCGATCGAAGAAGGGATCCAGATCTTTAGGCTGAGCCCTCAAGACCGTAAGAGATTCTCTGAGGCGGCCGAAGACCTCTTCGACCAGTACCGGCGAGAGGAAGCTCCCGAGCTGCTCGAAGCCGCCCTGCGGGCGCGCAACTGAGCGTCCATCGGTCCGAAGCTAAGTCGCGGTTCCCGCTTCCAGCGGCAGCCAGACCCTGATCCCAGCTCCGCCTAGAGGGCTCTCTTCAAACCAGACCTCTCCCCCGCAGCCGATGACCGCCTCTTTGACCCTC
>CAZDLH010000224.1:0-5050 GCA_964505925.1 uncultured Burkholderiales bacterium | reverse complement strand
CGGTCTATTCAGCGTTGCAGTTTGCGTTGTGTTCGGGGGGGCGCGGCTCCAGCTGAAGATGGACTGGACCTACCTTTTTGATCCCGACGACCCGGTGGTAGCGAAGGTCCAGGCAGCTCGGGAGCTGTTCCCTTATCCGGGGGATATCGCCGTTATCGTGGACCGGGGGACGGCCGCCGAGCGGGAGGTCTTCATGGCGGAGCTCGGCCGGCGCTTAGAGGCTGAGCCGGAGACTTTCTACCACGTTTTCTACCGATTCGATCTGAGAGAGTTGGGCTCTCGAGGGCTCTACTATCTCGACGAGGGGACCTTAGAGCAGCTGGCTCAGGGTCTCCGAGAGGTGGCGGCCACCCAGAGTGAGGACCTGGGGGCGCCGAACGCTCCCTTGGAGGGTCCGGCGCTGTCGATCATGCTGAAGCTCCTCGACGACCTGCACCGCTCTTTCACCAGCCGGGGCCGAAGCGAATATCAACCCATCTGGGAGTTCCTAGCCGAAGATCAGCTTCCCCAAGGGGAGGCGGCCGCGTATCTCGGCGCTCTGATGAAAGGCGAGCAGTACATCTACGTCACCCTGGGGGATGGTAAGATGCACGCCCTGATCGCAAAATCAGGGGGTCGGGGAGACGTTCTAGCCCCCCAAGATGTCACAGTCGATCGCCTGCGGCAGATCCTTTCGGACCTGTCTCCGAGCGCGGGTCAGTTGAGGGTGCGCTTGACCGGCCTTCCGGTGATGCTCGCCGACGAGCGCGAGACCGTCACCCAAGACGGTATCAAGTCTGGCCTCATCAGTCTGTCCTTGATCCTGGTCGTCTTCGCCATAGGGTTCGGGGAGTGGATACGACCCACGCTTGCGGTGGTCGCCCTAACCTGCGGGCTCGGCTGGTCGTTAGCCTATACGGTGGTCTCCGTCGGTCACCTGAACTTCATTACGGTGAGTTTGGCCACTATGCTCATGAGTCTGGGCATAGATTTCGGGATCCATATTCTGTTCCGGTTCGATGAGGAGCTGGCGGCGGGTCGGACCTCTTTGGAAGCCCTCGAAGAGACCATGGTGGGTACGGGGGTCGACACCTTCGTGGGAGCTCTGGCAACCTCGGCGGCCTTCTTAGCCCTCACGCAAGCCGACTTTCGCGGCATTGCCGACCTGGGTGTGATCGCCGCCGGTGGGGTCCTTCTCATCTATTTTTCGACCATAACTTTTCTTCCGGCCTTACTCACCTTTCTGGGAGACAAACCGGTGCGCTCCCAAGGATCGCAGTTCCTGGGGGTGCTCGAGGGGATCCTGTTGCGGCGTAGTCACGCTATCGCGGTGATAGGAGTAGCCTGCCTGGTCTTCGCCGGACTGTGGGCCACTCAGGTCAAATTTAGCTACAATCTGCTGGAGGTTCAGGCCCCCGAGATCCCTTCGGTGCAGACTGAACTGGAGATGATCCAAGAGCTTAAAACCACGGTTCTGGCGGCCGAACTGGTCGTGGAAGGCGAGGATCGGGCGCGGGAACTGCAGGCGCGGTTCGAAGAGCTCCCCTCGGTGGCTCGGGTCGGCTCTATCCTGGGGATGGTGCCCCCGAGCGGCTCTCACAAGCAGCAGCTGGTGGAGCGGATCGTAGCCGACGTCCAAGGGGTGCACCTGCCGGAGCGGGTCGCGCTAGAGAGCGCCGAAGACCTTCTGGCGCTGCGGGAGCGGATGGACGGGATGCAAGGCTCTTATAGTCAGTCCGACAGTCCGGAGCTCGACCGCGCCCTCGCCCTCTTGCGCCAAGACGTGAACACTCTCGACCCGGGCCCGATCCAAGATGGGCTGACCAGTTTCCAGAGTCAGCTGCGCGAGGATCTTTCCAAGACCCTCGAGTTCTTGAAAGAGCAGCGCGCGGTCCCCCCCACCTTCGAGGACATCCCAGAGGACCTGCGGATCCGTTATCTGAGTCAAGAAGGGCACTTTCGTCTGAACATAGAGCCAGCGAAGAACATCTGGGAGAAAGAGAACCTAGACGAGTTCCTGACTGAGATTCAAGGGGTGGAGCCGGAGATGATCGGGCATCCGGTGGTCCAGGAGCATATTCTGAAAGCTTTCAGTAGGGCTTTCGATCGGACGCCTTGGTACACTCTGATCGGAGTCTTGGCGGTGATGCTGGTCTACCTGAGAAGCCCTCGCTCGATCTTCTTGTCCTTGCTTCCCACGGCATCGGGGGTCTTGATCATCTTCGCCGTCATGGGCTATACCGGACTGGCGTTCAACGTGGTGAACTTCGTAGCCCTACCGATGAGCGTAGGGATCGGGGCCGTGTACGGGGTTCACGCTCTGCACCGAATGCGCGAGCTGCGAGGTGAGAATCTTCTCAGCAGTAGTACCGGGCCTGCGCTGCTTTTGAGCGGACTTACGACGATGGTGGGATTCATCACGTTGATGGGCTCCTCCCATCGGGGCTTGGCTTCGCTAGGGTTCGTGTTCTCGGTGGGGGTGGCGGTGAACTTCCTCTTCTCACTTTTCTATCTGCCGTCGCTGCGGCGCACTTTAAAGAGGCTTTTTCGCGATGATTAGAGCCGTGTCTAGACAGTTTTAAAGAATTGCTGTACGATCTCGACTGATGAGTCAGTCAACACCACCCCGGTCCAACCCTAGCCAGCGAAAAAGGGCGTTCGTCGAAGCGGCGACCACCCTGTTCTTCGAACAGGGCGTAGAGGCGACCACCATGCAGCAGATCGCCAAAGCCGCAGGGGTCTCCTACGGCCTGTTCTATCACTATTTCCGAGCCAAAGAGGATATCCTCACCGAGGCCGTGGAGCAGCTCGAGCTGATGTCCGTCTTTCGGGAGCACTTCAGCAAGCACGATCGGCCGCTCAGAGAGCACCTGATGGACTTTGGCCGCCTCTACCTCCAGCTGATGGAGAAGCATCGGGAAGTGGTCTGGCTGGTCTTCACCGAATCGAGGAAGCGGCCCCCGTTGGTCGAGCATCTACAAGCTCTGGGGAGATCCCTCGAAGATGCGATGCGAGGGTTTCTGTCGGCCTGCCAGACCCGGGGGGAGATCCGGGGGGATGTGGATCTTCCACTCTTTGGGACGCTGGTCTCCGCTCAACTTTTCATGCTCCATCTCCGAGGGGAGGACCCGGAGCAGAAACTGTGTCCCGAGGGTCTCATAGATCTGCTCCTCGACGGGGTCACCCCTTGAGAATCGGAGATACTCGCAGGGGTCAGATCGGCCCCTTGCTTCTGGTGGTGTTAGCGGCCCTGCTGAGCGTGGGAGGGTTCTATGTGATCTCCTGGTTCACCGAGCCTCCCGCTTTAGAGGGCTCGACGGATCCCGTGCCGGTGATCACCGTCGAGCTCCAGGCCGCCGAGCGGCGGAGCTTTCCTGTTCAGCTGGCGCTGACCGGTACGGTGGAGGCTAAGGAGCGTATCCCCGTGGGCAGTGAGGTCAGCGGCCTTCGGATCGTAGAGCTGGCCGTCGAAGAGGGCGACATGGTCCAACGGGGACAGCTCTTGGTGCGCCTGAACTCCGATCTGCTCCAAGCCCGCAGGCAGCAGCTGTTGGCCCGGCTCGATCAGCAGCGGGCCGCCCTGCAGAAAGCCCGCCAGCCGGAGCGCCCTCTGGAGATAGCTCAGCTGCGCTCCGCCTTGCAGCAAGCGCTGGCCCAAGTCGATCAGCAGCAGGCCGAGCTGGCTATCGCCGAAGCCGCGTTCCGGGACTCCGAACGGAACTTCCAGCGCTTCGAGAGCCTGTTCGCTCAAGGCGCGGTCCCCCGCTCGGAGTTCGATCTGCGAGAGCTGGAGATCGCCCGAGCTCGGGGTCAGCTCGAGGCCTCCCAGACTAGGGTGAGCTCGCTGGAGTTCGCCGCGCGGGCGGCCCGGGAGCGGCTGACCCAGGCCGAAGAGGGGGGGCGCACGGAGGACGTGGCTATCGCTGATGCCCAACTCGCGGAGCTGCAGGCGCAGCTCTCCGAAATGGACGCGCAGCTGGCTCAGACCGAGGTGCGGGCTCCGGTGGACGGCTGGGTGCTCCAGCGGCAGGCCCAGCTCGGCGATATCGCCGCCGTGGGTTCGCCGCTGTTCGTACTGGCTCAAGGCGGCCAGCTCGAGCTTCGCGGTCAGGTGCCGGAGACGCTCGTCGGGTCGATCGAGGTGGGTCAGGCGGTCCGGGTGCGCCGGGACCAAGAGCTCTTCGAGGGTACGGTCTATCGGGTCTCCCCTCTGGTGGATACGGCCACCCGCAACGCCGAAGTGCGCATCGATCTCCCCTCGGGGCGGGGCCTCCTGCCGGGGATGTTCGCGGAGGGGACCGTCGAGATCGAGGAGCGCGAGACGGTTTCGGTACCGACGGAAGCGGTGCTCGGTCAGGCGCCGAACGAATACGTCTTCATCTACAGCCAGGGGAAGGCCGTGCAGCGTCCGGTCACCGTCGGGCAGCGCAACGGTGAGGCGGTCTCGGTGCTGTCCGGGCTAGAGGTCGGTGAACCGGTGATCGTCCGGGGTGGCGGCTTTCTCCGCGACGGCGACCCGGTGGAGCCCTCTTGAAGATTTCGGCTTGGACCATTAAGCACCCGGTCCCCTCGCTCGTGTTCTTTTTGGTGATCACGGTAGCGGGGCTCCTGAGCTTTTTTACGCTGGGTGTCGACGAGAACCCCGACATCGATATTCCGATCGTCAACGTCACCATCTCGCAGGTGGGGGCGGCACCCAGCGAGCTCGAGACCCAGGTCACCCGTAAAGTCGAGGATGCGATCTCCGGCATCGGCAACATCGAGCAGACCATCTCGACGGTGAACGAAGGGGCGTCGGTCACCAGCATAGAGTTCGTGTTGGGCACCGATACCGATCGGGCGGTGAACGATGTGCGGGACGCCGTCTCGCGGATCCGCGGCGACCTTCCCGCGGACATCCTCGAGCCGATCATCTCGCGCTTGGACATCGCCGGGGGTCCGTTCGCTACCTATACCGTTTCGAACCCCAACCTCAGTGTCGAAGAGCTGTCCTGGCTGGTGGATAACGATCTGGCGAAAGCGCTGCTAGCCCTTCAGGGCGTAGGCCAGGTCCAGCGGGCCGGAGGGGTGG
>CAZDLH010000223.1:0-5060 GCA_964505925.1 uncultured Burkholderiales bacterium | reverse complement strand
GTCAGCTCAACACCGACGATCTGCCCCGACTGGAGTTCATGGCGCCCCTGAACCTACACCGGGCCGATAGTCGGATCGACTTTCTGCACCGCACCTTCCCCGAGCTGGTCCCCCCGCAGCTCCAAGAGCGCCCGGAATCACTGATGTGGGCTGGACTGGGCCGGCTCTGGCTGGAGCTCTCCTTCCAGCGCGAAGCCCTCTTAGAGCGTCTACGCCAACTTCAGCCCAGCGGGGAGGAGTGGATCCCGAACCTCATGGAGATGCTCCTCGATCCGCAGATCGACAGCTACGACCTGCAACTTCTCCAAGAGCAAGCCGCCGACGGCCGTCCCTGGCTTCTCCTACTGCTTCTAAACATGCTCGAGGAGCGACCCGACCTCGGAGTCGATCTCGACCTCTACGATCGCGCCCTGAAGGAGGCCCTGCCCGGCTCGACCTACCACCTGGCGCTGGCCGCCGGAGTCGAGGCCTCCCGCCAAGGTCTCCTCGAGCGCGCCCGCGACTACCTCGAGCAGGCCATCCCTTTATCCACCGACCCCGAGCCGCTGTTCCTGCTCTCCACGCTGGGGGAGCCCGAAGAGTGGGACCTCGACGGCCTACGAGAAGCGATCCGGCGCAACCCGTACAACTCTATCTACCGCGATCACCTAGCTGAACTGTACCGCCACGCCGGCGATGTGGAAGCCGCTTGGGAAGAGGCCCAGGAGAGCTATCGCCTGTTCCCCTTCAGCGCCCGGAACCTCCAGCTCTCGATCGATCTCGCCAAACAGCGCAACGACGCCTCCGACGCGCTTTTCTATACCAACAAACTGCGGACCGTTATCGCGATGCTTCGACTCGAACAGGGTGAAGAGGAGCTCGACCCCCTGAGAGGAGATCTCTATCGATGAGTCTCGAATCCCACGTCCTGGTCGTCGGGGCTGGCCCCTCCGGCTCGGCCGCCGCCCTAGTCCTAGCCGCCGCTGGCCTTAAAGTTCTCCTGGTAGAACAGAGCCGTTTCGAGGAGACTCGGGTAGGCGAACTGATCTCGCCGGAGGGGCTCCAGGTGCTGCGAGCGGTCCTCCCGGAGGAGCTAGAGCGGTTCTTGATCCGCCCCCTTTTGATAGCCAGCGCCTGGGAGTCTCCGGAGCTCAGCATCGTGGATCACACCGTAGAGGAGCCCTGGTGGGCCCTCCGCCGACTGGACTTGGATCGCGCTCTTGCCGAGCGAGCCGTCGAGATGGGAGCCGAACTTCTCCTCGGCAGCCGAGTGCGGGACCTCCAGAGGAGCCCCTCGGGCGGTTGGCGCTTTCAGATCCGAGATGAAGGCTCCGAGGACCGACCGAGCCGTCGCGCCTCGTTCGTCATCGACGCTACGGGAAGAGGGTTCCAGGTCGCCCGTTCTTTAGGCGCCTCGCGGCGCAAGCTCGACAGCCAGACAGCTCTAGTGGGGTTCCTAGAAGGCGTCGGCGAGCTCGCCGACGAGATGCTCCTAGAGACCACCGAGCGAGGCTGGTGGTACGCCGCACCCCTCGAGACCGGACGGGCGGTCGCCGTCTTCATCACCGACAACGACCTCGACCGGGGCCGCCCAGAGCAGGCCTGGGAGATCGCCTGGGCGGAGTCTACCCACCTGCGCCAGAGGTACAGCGGCTATCGGCTCTTAGCCACGCCCAAGCGCGGCAGCGCGGACAGCTCGATCTGCTTCCCCTCCTCCGGGCCGGACTGGGCGGCCACCGGTGACGCCGCCTTCGCTCACGACCCGCTTTCGAATCTCGGCATCGGACGAGCCGTCTTCGAGGGGGTGCGGCTCGCCCAGTCGTTGGTGGACTCGGTCCAGCAAGGCCGACCATTTTCCGGGGCCCTCTTCGCCGAGGACTCCGGCTACAAGTTCCAGACGGATTCCGCCGCCTTGAAAGCCAACTACCGTCAGGTCCTCCACTGGCCCGAGTCGGAGTTCTGGCGGCGCCGCACTGGGGGGCGCCTCAAGGGAGGGCTCAACGGCCAGGTCCGGGCCCATCGGCGAAGCGAGCCCGAGCTGCGATTCCCCGTCCAGGAGCGTTTCGAATGCACCCGGTGCGGCTACTGCTGCAGCACACCCTGGGCGCCGGTCCTAGAGCCGATGGAGTGGAAACCGACCCGGGCCACCTACAGCGCCCTACCCGAACCCCGTTCGTCCGAGCTAGAGCTGTTCGAGGTCGGACCCGACGCCCGGGTGCGCCTGGCCAAGGATCCCCAAGGACGCTGCGTAGCTCTGAGCAGCGACCGCCTCTGCTCTTTGCACACAACGGAGGGCGCGACGGCCAAGCCGGTGGACTGCCGACTGTTTCCGTTCGAGGTGCGGGAGACTCCGGACGGGTTGATCGTCGGGGTGTCCCACCTGTGCCGAGCCGTGGCCGGCAACATCGGGGCTCCGCTGGAGAGCTATCGCAACGAACTCGCCGAGCTGCTCGCGGATTTCCCCACCAGCGTCGTCTCCGAAAAGGTGCCGGTCACCTGGGGGAGAGCCCTCGATTGGGCGCAATACCTCGACTGGCAGGGCTATCTACTGACCTCGCCGGAGCCCTTTCGAGCGGCTCGCACCGGCCGTTGGCTACTGGCGCTATGGGCCTGTCGAGAGAGCTTGGAGACCGCGCCCTCCCCGAACGGCATAGCGTCCCAACCCCCGCCACCGATGGCCCAACTGGTAGCCCTAGACGAACTGCTCGCCCTGGAGCTCCAAGCCCGCCACCCCGCCGAACCGCCCGAGCAGCACAGCGAAGCCGTCCAGAGCTTTCTCGCAGGGGAGGCCGTCCGCTTCCGCCGCAGCCCCGGAAAGGGCCTCCCCACGGTAGGCGATCTCGGCCCCCTGGGAGCAGCCGCGCTAGAGGTTCATCCGGAAGCGCTCCGTTATGGGCGCTCCCTGCTCCAAAGGCACGCCCTCCTCGACGGCCTGCCTTTAGTGCACAACCTCTGCCTGTTTTCGGCTCTGCCCCACCTGCTGAGCTGGCAGCTCCGGATCGCCGACGCCTCCACCGAGTCGGGGAGCGAGTCGGGGAACGCGGTGGCACCCGAGCTGGTCCGAGAAGCGATCGCCGAGCTCGAGCTGCGCTGGTTTACCCACCAGCGAGACGACTCCCCGGCACACCGGATAGCGGGCTACCAGCTGGAGGACGCCTACAGCTCTCAGCTATAAAGGGTGTGGTTATCGAGCACGATCCGGTAGCTTCGGATCTTATCTCCGGCCATCAAAAAAAGGTTCGCGAACGGGACCTCGAGCTCCGTACCGTTCTTTCGGCGGTAGGTGACCGTTCCGAACACCGCTGAGCCCTGATCGTTGAACAGCCTCTGATCGATCTGATGGGTCAGCCCAGAGATGGAGTCAAAAAAACCCTCCACTGCTCGCTGGACGTTCTCTCGCCCTTTCACCGGTTCAGCGTTCCCGAAAATGAACTCTACATCCTCGGTCATATAGCTAGCGAAAGCCTCTCCGTCGAGGCGGTCGATGGCCGGAAAAAGTCCTGATAGTTTATCGACAGTATCGGTACTCATTCCATGATATTCGACCCATTCTACCTTTTTGAAACCTCGGTCCCACGAACCGCGAAAGAGTCCTCGAACGAGCTTCACCCACGAGCTTAAACGATGCGAGAACCGAGGAGTCTCCCCCCTGCGGTAGAAGGAGCACCGGCGAGTCCCAAAGACCGTCCGACCCGACTCGAAAGATGAGGAGCCCTTATGAAGAGACATCTCGCCGCCCTACTACTGCTGCTGCTTCCGCTACTCGGAGGCTGTGGCTCCACCTACGACGAGGTGCTCTACTTCGATGAGTACTACGAAGAGACGTTCATCGACCTGATCGCCAACGACGATCGGTACACCGCTCAGCAGAATCAGGTCTTGGTCGTGAGCGCGGCCAACGGCGTTCTGGTCAACGACCTCTTCTACGACGCCTACTTGACCTTCCCGACGGTAAGCGACCGAGGCGGCCAGGTCGACGGCCGCGCCGACGGCTCCTTTCGCTACACACCGCCCCAGGATTTCGTGGGAACCGATCGGTTCCGCTACACCCTAGAAGACGAGTTCGGCCTGGTCTCCGCCCAGGTCACCATCTTCGTGGAGGGCAGCCCTTCCCAGCCCACCGTCGTCGAAGTGGACGCGGTCGGCGGAAACGACAGTGCGGGGCCTCCGTTTCGGACCATCCAGGCCGCCGTAGAGACCGCAGGCCCAGGCTCGACCATCGTGGTGACGCCCCGTCCGGGTCGGGTCTATCAAGGCGAGATCGCACTCCTAGACGGTCAACGACTAATCGGAGCAGGTTACGAGCAACCGCTAGAGCAGGAGCAGAGTAGGCCCGTATTGAGCGGCCCCGTCCTTCTGGCTAGCGGCAACGAGGTTCGCGGCTTGACCATCGAAGGCTCCCCGGGTGACGCCATCGATGGCCAAGGTCAGGTCGGGGGCAGCATCACGGACTGCGAGCTCTTCGATAGCGCACTCTCGGGGATCTACCTGGCGCCCATCGGGGGGGACTGGGAGATCGCCCGGAACACCATCCGCGGCACCGGCGGCAATGAGCCCGGAATCTTGGTGGCCAGCGTAGGTAGCGATTCGGTGCGACTGCTCGTCGAGAACAACTTCGTGAAGCAGTGCGAGGACGCGGCCTTAACGCTTCACGCCGTAGACAGTTCGACGCTGAGAGCCTTCATCTTCGGCAATCGGTTCAGCGACTGTCTACCCGACTACACCTTCGAGGCTCTCGCCGACGATAACGCCCGTACCCTACTGGTCATCGACGGCAACGTCAACGACGACGTCTATCGCTTGGAGCGCCTATCCAACGATTCCCAGCTCGGTGTGGAGCGGCTGACCGAGGTCGAAACGGACAACAGCGGGACCCTCCTTATCCCTGCCGGGACCCTCCCTATCGACGACCTGCCGGTCGGGACCGTATTCCCCTAGCCCTCGAGAAGCCCGCCCCCCCGGCTCCTCCTTTTAGGGTTTTTTCAAACGGCTACGGTATCTTGATGGTAGAGGGCTTCCCGCCCCCAACCGTTAGGAGTCCGTCCCCATGCAGATCCTCGCTTCTCAGCCGAAAACCTCGC